>CAZLTY010000047.1:0-23484 GCA_964562575.1 uncultured Pirellulales bacterium | reverse complement strand
CCCGACCATATCCCACGACACCCAGATGATCGAGGCAGTCGCCAAGGGCTTGCGTTTGCGTTTGGATATACCAAAGGCCTGATACAGGCAGTCTATGCAGAGCCATGATTTCGTGCACCATCGCACCACCATTGTCGCGGCTGTGAAGTGCGGGCGGAAATCCGGACACGTCTTACTTGTTTCTCCCTTTAGAGCAGGTGACTTAGCCTCACGATACGCATACATTCATTCCGGCCGGTCGGCGTGAGGAGAAGTCAAACCGGGTTCTTGGCGTATGTGCGCGACTCCCTGGCGGCTTTTCCGGAACGGCATGCTCATCTTGCTTGAATTATCTTGAGATTGAGGTGAAAATGCGGTACTATGAGACTTTGTAGGAGTGATTCAGTGAAGTCCCGGCTGAGAATGTAGAGGATGAGCTATCCTCAGCCGATATGTACGAGATCAGTTATCGATGTGTCTAATGTTAACCTTTTTTTGCAGGAGGACTGTTATGATTACAGGAACCAGAACCGTATTGATCATTGCCGCTGTGGCGATGGCAATCCTCGGCATCACGGCTACCTCGGCCAACGCGGCGATCATTCTTGAGGAACAATTCATTTATGAGGCCGGAGTACTGGATACCCTGAACGGCGGAACCGGTTTTGACGGTCCCTGGGTCGCAACGAAGTCACACGGCAGGGATTACGTAGTCGGGATGACAGAATTTGCAGACGAAAAACCTCTCAACGACGACTCGGGTCTGTCATTCTCAACGCTGCCCGTAGCCGGCAGCGCCCTGTCCCGATATGGCGGCGCAGGCAGGGCCCAGGCACACCGAACTATTTCCGCCGAATCGCAGTCCGCTCTCACAGGCGACAACACGACGATCTGGTTTAGCCTACTCTTTGCGGGACCTGCCAACAATCGAGGTGCGATGTTCATTTTCGCAACGCAGCCGCTCAAGCATACGGATCTCCATACGATGCCCGTCCCCGGTAGTGGTTTTGGGTTCTCGATCCACAGTCCTTCTGATGGCTCCATCAGCGCGGTTGCCTTCAACAACAGTGTTGACGTAACCATTGAATCGGGCGTCTCATATACACCAGACCCAACAACAGCGGTTAGTCTGATTGTTGGCAAAATCAATTGGAAGCCCAATGGCACGCCCGATGAGTACTTCCTCTTCAACGTCACCGATCTGTCCACCGAACCGGCGGAGTCGGAGGCATTCGCATCGATCACAAATCTGGATTTTGACCAGTCGGCCTTTGATCAGATCGCACTGTGTGATGGCACCAACGCAGTCAGCGATGAAATCCGTTTCGGGAACACCTTCGCCGACGTGATGGGCGCTGTTGCGATTTCTTCGGCTCCTTCTCCCGCCGATGGCGCCCTGTTCGAAGTCACCTGGGCGAATCTGTCATGGAGGGCGGGAAATTTCGCGGTCTCGCACGACATGTACTTCGGAACCAGCCTAGATGATGTCAGCGACGGCGCCGAAGGGGCGTTTGTCGGCAACCTGGCCACGACAAGCCAGGTGGTCGGATTTTTCGGCTTCCCGGCTCCCGACGGTCTCGTCCCGGGCACGACTTACTACTGGCGTGTCGACGAGCGCAATGACGCTGATCCCAACAGCCCCTGGAAGGGCGACGTATGGAGCTTTTTGGTCCCGCCTATGAGTGCTTACGAACCCAGCCCGGCCGACGGCGCCAGGTTTGTGTTTGCTGATACAGAACTCAGTTGGACGATGGGCATGAATGCGAGATTGAACTATGTCTACTTTGGCGACAACTTTGACGATGTGAACAATGCCGCTACCGGCACAGTCGCGACGGGTGTGACCTTTACACCCGGCACACTCGAATTGGGCAAGACCTACTACTGGCGGGTCGATGAGTCCAATCCCCCCAATCCCACGGTCAAAGGTGATGTTTGGAGCTTCACGATCATACCCGACATGCCGATTATTGATCCCAATCTGGTCGGCTGGTGGAAGTTCGAAGCCGGTGCAGGTGACACAGTGATCGACTTTTCGGGCCACGGCAATAACGGAACAATTGTTGACAAAGTTCTTTGGGTTCCCGGCCAGTTCAACCTGGCGCTGGAGTTTCTCGGTGACAATACGGGACACGTGGAACTGCCGGCGCGCATGGTCACCACAGCCAGTGGTTCTCTCGCTATGTGGGTCAACACCGACAAGACCGGCGACCTTTACTCTGAAGGTACGTTCTGGTATGGGGCCCAAAGCGCCGATGCGGGTCTTATGGGTTTTGGCGATCAGGAGATTCATATCCACAGTCAAACTTCCGGCGCGTTGGGCTTCTGGATGGGAGGGGCCACTAGTGTCGACCTGAATGGTCCTAGGCTTGCCGGCGCCGGCTGGTCCCACGTGGCGGTAACGTGGGATCGGACAGATGGTTGCAGGTTGTATTTTAACGGCTTACAAGTTGACTTCCAGGCATACACCGGCAACGCAGCGGATCTGGCTGTGATTCGACTGGGACGACCCAACAGAAACTTTCGATTTCACAAAGGTCTCTCGGATGATGTCAGGCTGTTCGACCGCGCGATCACCGTTGAAGAGATAAACGATATCATGACCAAGGGCGAGGACCCGCGTAAGGCAGGCGCCCCGAGCCCGAGCAACGGCACTGTAGCGACGATCGATGTGGCGGAGACACTGACTTGGTCCGCCGGAGAAGGTGCTTCGCAGCACGATGTCTACTTTGGCGCCGACCGTGATGCTCTCGCCAATGCTACTGCCGGCTCGCCCGAGTTTCAGGGCAATCAGCTCCAGAGAAGCTTGTCTGTTGCTGGTATGGTCGAGTTCGGCGGCGGAGACTACTACTGGCGAGTAGACGAGGTCGGGGCCGACGGCACGGTGGTTGCCGGGACGATCTGGCAGTTCACGGTGCCTGATTACCTGATTGTGGACGACTTTGAGTCGTACAATGATATCAATGAAGGCGAACCGGGTAGTAATAGGGTTTATCTGGCGTGGATAGACGGTTTTGGGACTACGAACAACGGCTCTCAGGCCGGCAATCTGGATCCTCCTTTTATGTCGCGGGGCCGCAGCGGCGCACAGGCGATGCCGCTTAGCTATGACAACGCCGGCAAGACCTCCGAGGTGACCAGGGCTCTGGTATCCAATAAGGACTGGACTGATCAGGGCGTAACAAAGCTGGTTGTGTGGTTCAGTGGCGATTCTGCTAATGCCGCTGAGCGGACGTTCGTGGCTCTGGGCAGCGCCATAGTGTATCATCCCGATGATGCCGCAACTCAGGACACCGGGTGGAACGAGTGGGTAATCGACCTGACGCGATTCGCCAATCAGGGTGTGGACCTTGCCAATGTTCCTTCAATCACCATTGGCTTCGGCACAAGGGGCGCCCCGGTTGCCACCGGTGGTATAGGAACAGTGGAGTTCGACGACATCCGATTGATGCGGTAGACATGTTGTGTAATGATTGAAGCGGCGTGAAGTTGAACGGTCGCCATGCTCGAAATTCGGGGCCTATGCTGATTGACTCGGTATAGGCCCCGGCTGCAATTTGGGGGGATTCTTCCTTGCAAATGACGACATAGTGGAGATAATAACAGGCCGAACTTGAAATATTCCTGGAGTAGAAACAACCATGAAGGAAATTGCTCGCATTTTGCAGTTGCTGCTGTTCTCTGTGCTTTGTTCGCCGGCGGCTCACTCAAGCACAGTGAATGAATCGGCACGAGAGATTCCCGTTGCCTACGATGTTGACGTTCTCGTTGTTGGCGGGACCTCCGGCGGCGTCGCGGCGGCTGTCGAAGCGGCGCAACAGGGAGCGAGTGTTTTTCTCGCGGCGCAGCGCCCATACCTTGGCCAAGACATTTGCGGTACGTACAGGCTGTGGCTCGAACCGGGCGAGGCCCCGACCATGCCGCTTGCGAAGAAGGTTTTCGCCGAGCCCTCTGTCTCGTCACCTGTGCGAAGTGGAGTCAGATTCACCTACGAAGCCGACAGGGCGTCGGCCGCCATGCACAGAGATAGCCAGCCGCTTTCGCTGCTTACCGACGGCAAATGGCACAGTGCGTCAAGCCAGAGCGTTCAATATGACGGCGATGTGACTATAATCGCCGATCTTGGCGCCGAGTGTGGGTTAAGCAAGGTCCACGTCATGGCCTATCAACGCCGGAATCCATCGGGTGATGACTTCGAAGTAAAGAGTGTCACTGTCTATCTCAGCAACGACAAGAAGCGCTGGGAGCAGGCTGCGATCATCGATAACAAAAGACTCGGAGAGTCTCTGCCGGAACCGTGGGGGCCGGTCGAACTTGCCACAGCGGTCCGCGGCACGGCCCGCTATGTCAAGTTTGCGGTCAAAAAGAGTCCCGATGTCAGCCGGGTGCTTCTGGGCGAGATTGTGATAGTCGACGACCGTCCGTCAGCCGAGCCCGACAGACCGGCTGTGCGAATTCCACCTACGCCTATGCAGGTTAAGCGCACCCTGGATGAGGCACTGCTCGAAGCGGGCGTGCAGTTTCTGTATAGTTGTTTTGCGACCGATGTGCTGCGCGACAGTGACGGAAAACCGGCGGGCATTGTCATGGCAAACCGCTCCGGTCGACAGGCAGTGAGGGCCAGGGTCATCATTGATGCGACGCCCCGTGCGACCGTGGCGAGAATCGCCGGCGCTGCCTTCGAACCCTATCCGGCCGACCTGCAGACATACAAGCGGATCGGCGTCGGCGATCAGATATGGTCCGACAAGGGCCTGCAAATAAGAGAGATGCCGTCGCCGATACCGGCCAGCGACGGCCCGCCGCGCCAGGCGGTCGAGTACACACTTGAAATAGCAATGAAGGATGACTCTTTTGCATCCTTTGCAAGAGCTGAGCAAATCGCGCGTGACAAAACATGGGACCCGGCGGTTGAAGATTCCTCGGAGGTGCTCTTTCAGATCCCGCCCGATCCGATTAGAGGCAAGGCGAGTCAGTCCGGCGTTTGGCCCGGTGCCGAAAGGGTTGATCTCGATGCTTTTCGACCCAGAGGTGTTGAGCGCATGTTCGTACTCGGCGGCTGCGCCGACGTATCGCGCCGCGCTGCGGAGAAACTGCTCCGCCCGTTGGAGTTGATGAGAGTGGGCAGCCGTATCGGCAGGGCTTCCGCCTCGCAGGCGAAAAACCTGCCGAGACAGCGTGATCTGAGACTTGCCGGCAGGCCGGCGACAACGGATAGCCAGGGAGATGTTCAAGAGGATCTCAGCGGGATACGTTCACAACGGGCTACGGTGGCTAACGTGGCCGCCGACAGGCATGCATTGCCCGTGCTCGGGCAGTTCGATGTCGTGGTAGTCGGCGGCGGCACCGGCGGGGCGCCTGCCGGCATCGCCGCGGCGCGGCACGGGGCCAAAACGGTTGTCTTAGAGTACCTCAACGGTCTCGGTGGCGTGGGGACGATGGGGTACATCAGCAAGTATTACTACGGCTACATAAAGGGTTTTACCAAGGAAGTCGACGATGGTGTCGCCAGCATCGGAGGCTACGCCAGGCCGAGGCGCGGAGGATGGAATGTCGAGTGGAAGAAGGAGTGGTATCGTAGCGAACTGCGCAAGGCCGGTGCGGACATCTGGTTCGGCACACTCGGATGCGGTGCGTACGTTGAGGGCCGAAACGTCAAAGGCGTAGTCGTTGCCACGCCGGCCGGACGCGGTGTGATTCTCGCCAAGACGGTGATCGACTCTACGGGTAACGCCGATATTGCCGCTTCGGCGGGCGCCGAGTGTGTCTATACCGACGGCACGAGTGTTGCCGTCCAGGGCGCTGGACTGCCGGGGATCAAGCTTGGAGCCGGCTACACCAATACCGACTGGACGTTCATCGACGACGGCGACATTCTTGACGTTTGGCGCTCGTTCGTCGTCGCCAAGAAGAAGTACAAAGACGCCTACGACCTGGGGCAACTTCTGGACACACGCGAGCGCCGGCGCATCGTCGGCGAGTTCACCATGTCGCCGATGGATATCTCCACCGGGCGGACTTATCCCGATACTATCGTGATTTCCCGGAGCAATTTCGACACGCACGGCTTTACAGTGCATCCGGTGTTCACGATACGACCTCCCGACAGGGAAGAGATGTTTGTCAACGTCCCGTATCGGTGTTTGCTTCCGAAGGACCTCGACGGCATTCTTGTCACAGGGCTCGGCGTCAGCGCGCACCGCGACGCGATGCCGGTTATACGAATGCAGGCGGACATCCAGAACCAGGGCTATGCTGCGGGCGTCGCCGCGGCAATGGCAGCCAAGAACAACAGGAATGTGCGCGATATCGACCTCAAGGAGCTGCAGAAACACCTCGTTGAAAAGGGCAATCTGCCCGAGAGAGTCCTCACCGACAGAGATTCATTCCCGCTGCCCAAAGAGAAGATTGCAGAGGCTGTGGCCCGTGTGGTCAATGACTTTGATGGGCTGGAGGCCATTCTCGCCCAACCTGAGGATGCCTTGCCTCTGCTACTAAGAGCGTACGAGCGCTCTGAGACGCAAGAGGGGAGGGTCGCCTACGCGCATATTCTTGGCATGTTGGGTAATCCTGCCGGTGCCGAAACTCTCGCCTCGGCGGTGCGGTCGCGAGACTGGGATAAGGGCTGGAATTATACGGGCATGGGTCAGTTCGGGCCGTGCATGAGCGAGCTTGACAGCCTTATCATCGCTCTCGGCCGGACGGGAGATGAGCGAGCATTGGAGGCGATTCTTGAGAAGATCGATCAGCTTGATGTTACCAGCGAGTTCTCCCATTGCCGTGCGGTGGCGATGGCGTTTGAGAGCCTGGGGACATCCGACGCCGCCAGGCACCTGGCGCAACTGCTGAGAAAGCCCGGTCTGCAGGGTCATGCCTTTACCGACATTGAAGACGCCCGTCAGCGAACGCCGGATAATCCTGTGGATACGAAAACAAGAAACGACTCGCTGCGTGAATTGATTCTGGCGCGGGCGCTGTACCGCTGCGGGGATTACGAAGGCCTTGGCGAGAAAATACTTGAACTGTACGCACATGACCTTCGCGCCCACTACGCGCGTCACGCCAGCGCCGTACTTGAATAAGAAGAATTGAAGATAACTTTAGGAGACGTAAGATGGCAGGAGAATATCGTTTTTCGTTTGGCCCGTGGAACATTCACGAAGGCGCCGATCCGTTCGGACCGACCGTTCGCAGCAGTATCGAATTCGGCAAGAAACTCAAACTGTACAAGCAACTCGGCTTTGACGCGGTGCAGTTTCATGATGACGACGCCGTGCCCAACATGGATGATCTGGACGCCGCTCAGATAACAAGGAAGGCCGAAGAGGTGCGTTTGGCCCTCGAGGGCGAAGGTCTGGTGGCGGAATTCGTTGCACCGCGGCTATGGGAAGGTGCCAAAACAATTGACGGGACCTATACCTCCAATGATCCGGCATGCCGGGAGTATGCCAAACAACGCAGTCGGCGTATGCTCGACATCACCGCTGCCCTTGACTGCAAGCTGGTCGTTCTATGGCTTGCCCGCGAAGGGACGTACATCCGCGAAGCCAAGGACAGCAAGGTCGCCGTTGACCGGATCGTGGAAGCGATAAATGATATGCTCGCTTACAATCCCGATGTCAAAATTGCGATTGAGCCCAAGCCCAACGAGCCAATGGACCAGGCGTATATCCCCACGACAGGGCACGCCGTTGCCGTCAGCTATCTTACGGACGCTCCCGAGCGCGTCGGTGTCAATATCGAAACGGCTCACACGATTCTCGCCGGTCTCGATCCCTCGGATGAGATGGGCTTTGCACTGGCCTGCGACAAGTTGTACACGGTTCATCTGAACGACCAGAACGGCCTGAAATTCGACGAGGACAAGACCTTCGGCTCAGTCGATCTGAGAAGGGCGTTCAATCAGGTGCGCATACTCGATAAGTACGACTATGGCGATCGCGGCGAGTTCGTGGGCCTGGACGTCAAGGCGATGCGGACCCAGAAGCAGGAGGCCGCCACCAAACATCTGTCCAACAGCAGGGCGATATTCCTGAACCTCGTTGATCTTGTTCGCAGCCTGGACGAAGCCAAGGTTGAGGCGTTGATCGCCGAGCGGGATTACGAGGAATTGGACTTGTTAATAATCAACCACTTGATGGGTAAATAGGATCACAGGGAGGTCTCTCAAAGTATGACTGCGACCAGCGGAAAGACTGTATTGAGTTTAGGTGCTCATCCTGACGACGCGGAGTTTCTCTGTGCGGGGACACTTGCACTGCTGCATAAGAAGGGCTGGGAGATACACATAGCCACGATGGCGCCGGGCGATTGCGGCACGGTGCAGTACAGTAGGGAAGAGATCAGCAGGATTCGCAAGGGTGAAGCCGCCAAATCAGCGGCTCTTCTGGGCGGCAGCTATCATTGTCTCGAATCAGGCGATATCTTCATCCTGTACGACAGGCCTTCGCTGGTGAAGGCGATTGAGTTGGTGCGCAAGGTCAAGCCCACGATTGTTTTTACGACAAGTCCGACCGATTATATGGTCGACCACGAGATGGCTAGCAAACTTGCCCAGACAGCCTGCTTCGCCTGCGGGGTCGTTAATGTCGAAACGCCCGGGGCCGAGCCGTTCGAGCCCATACCGTATCTATATTATATGGATGCGGTCGAGCATAAGGACAATTTCGGAAGCGAGATCAAGGCCGGCACGATAGTCAATATCAGCGCGGTTATGGAAACCAAGGAGAAGATGCTCTGCTGCCATGAGAGCCAGCGACACTGGCTCATGACACATCACGGCATGGATGAATATGTCAATATGATGAAGGTCGGCGACGAAAGACGAGGCCGGGAGATAAACTCGACATATGGCGAAGGGTTCAGGCAGCATTTGGGCCATGCCTATCCTCAGGACAATATCCTCAAGGCCGAACTGGGTGACCTAGCTCACACAATGTAAGGAGGCCATCAATGGCAAGAAAAATCAGCATGTTGGCGCCGCAATGGTGGGACTATACGACGCTTGATGACGAGATTCTCAACGATGCGGCGAAAGTCACGGCCGAAGATATGGCCGGTCTCAGCAGAGAAGGTTTCAAAATTGTGTTCTATGACAGTCTCGAAGATTTCTATCTTGCAGAGGCTTTGGAGTACATCACTGCCTGGAAAAAGGCGACGGCTGACAATCCCGCCGGTATCTGCGGGCCGATCGGTCCGACCGAGCAGCTTCCTCTTGTGGCGAGGCTCGTCAACGAATTGGGACTGGATCTTGCCAACGCTCATTTCTGGGGAATGGACGAATGGTACATGGACGGCAAAGAGGTGCCGCGATCGCATCCGTTATCGTTCGCCAGGGCGGATATGGAGCTTTGTTTCGATCGGATAGACGATGCCCTGAAGATGCCCCAATCCAACATCCATTTCCCGGCGGCCGACGCGGCCGAGTACGTCAAGAGCTGGGATGGCGTCTGCTGCGCCGTCATGCAGGGTGGCCAGGGTGACATAAAGCACTGGGCTTTCAACGATCCTCTCAAACGCGAGGGTCAATTCAAGGACGAGCCGCCCACTCCGAAGGAGTATTGTGAGCTTACGACGCGGGTGGTGGAGCTGCATCCTGTCACCGTCATGCAAAATGCGAGGACCAGCGGCGGCGGAGTCGTAACCGGCGTTCCGACCAAGGCGATTACGGTCGGGCCCACCGAGACGTGGAGGGCCGAGAAGGTTTCGATATGGCAGGCGGGCACGCACGATAATCCTTTCGGTATGAGATTGACGAGCCTTATGATAGGCAAGAGAATCGCTGACAGCTCGGTGCCGATGTCTCTGTTGGCGGGGCATCCCAACGTTCAGTTCAATTTCTACAGACCTGCGATAGGCAAATGCGAAGCTCAGATGCACTGAAGCGTATCTGACATGGCGAATTGCGAAGAACGAGAACATGGCGACTGATATACTGATTCTAAATACGGCAGTGGCGGATCTGCGAAGACCTGATTTTGAATTCGCCGACGAACTGGTTGGCAAAGGCGGTCTGGCCAAGTGTAAGACCGAGGACATGCCGGATTATTCTCAGCAGCAGTTGAGACAGTGGATAGAGCAGGGGCATGCTACCGCAGGCGGGCCGGGAAACACGGCCCCGCTGATCGCGCGGACCGGTTTGAAGGTCGCTGTCGCAGCCAATCTCGGCAAGGGTGAGTACGACGGGTTGGATGCCCAGGGCAGGTTCTTTCATGGCGTTATGACAGGCCACGGGATCGATATGTCACAGATCCACATCCATCCCGATCTACACTCGGGAACAACATTTATTCACAGCACATCAGGTGACGATCGAGGCGGTATTGCATATTTCCCTAACGCCAACAATGATTTTGATTTTGATTTATTCAGACCGGCGATCGAGAAGTTGCGACCGAAGATTGTCTACTACATGTATTCAGGCCTGTCCGACAGGGGCGATGCCAATGAAGGCCGGGATCTGGCCGAATTCATCAAATGGTGTCGCGATAGTGGGGCGGTGACCATTGTTGACAGCCACACTCTGACGGGCAATCCGCACGAGCTGATAGACGCGGGCACCCCAGTAAAAGAGTACCGACTCCTGGAACCGCTGCTGCCTGAGGTGGATCTGTTCTTCACATCGTGCGATGAGGCAAAGCTGACGGAAAACACGCTCTGCGCGGGACGCAACTGGAGCGATTTCACCGAGCAGCAAAACGATGAGCACTCTCTGGAATTCTTGACTGAGAGATTCTGGCGCGATGACGGCAGAACAAGGCTGTTCGGCGTCACAGTCAGCGACGGTGCGTACGAAAAGCACGTTTGCCCCGATGGCACAGTCGACGGCCCCAACAGAATCAAGTCCCGATTTATGGCCGGTGAGGTGGTCGACCTCGTCGGGGCAGGGGACTCTTTCAGGGCGGGGCTTCTCACATACGTCGCCGCTCATCTGGGCCAGTTCAGGGAAGGCTCCATGGATTGTGGCCAGGCCGTGCAGATGGGCAATCTATTCGCATCGCTCTTTATCAAGGCCCCGCTTGGCGACAGGTACGGCAACATCAAGAGCTATGACATAATGCTCAAGGTTCTCCGTAGCGGTACAGCTTATCAAAGTTTTGATGCGTTACGAGACGCTTTAGGTTAGACAAAACAGAGAAGGAAAGGGAATACACATGGCCGCCAAGGACTCCGGATTCAATTGGCAGAACAGAGTTGGCAATCACACTCAGATCGGAGGTATCGAGACCTCGGTGCTGGATAACGGTCCGGGCAGGGGGACCCGAATCGCCTGGGTCAATACCGGCTCGCCTCTTCGATACAGAGTGGTTATCGACAGGGCCCTGGATATAGCCGACGCTTTTTTCAATCAGCACAGCCTCGCCTGGATAAGCCACGGCGGCGTGGTTGCTCCAAGGCCGGACGCCACCGACGGGATTGAATGGCTCTATTCGTTTGCGGGCGGTTTGCTGACGACCTGCGGCCTGACTCACGTTGGCGGGCCGGAGACAGATCAGTTCGGGGCCCGCGGCCTGCACGGGCGCATCAGCAATCTACCTGCTGAGGTCGAGTCGATTGTCCAGCCTGACCTTGCAGCGGGAAGGCTCGAGATGAGCATAACGGCTCTCGTGAAACAGTCGCGCGTATTCGGGCCGAATCTGGAATTGAGGCGCACCATATCGAGCCGGCTTGGTGAGCCGACCATTCGAATTCACGATGTGGTGACAAACCTCGGCAACGAGCCGGTGCCTCACATGATATTGTATCACTGCAATTACGGCTGGCCCCTAGTTGATGACGGGACGGATATCATCTGCGAGGGCGATTGGGCCTCGCGCGGGTTGGATATGGATAACGCAGTGTTCAGCAGTAAACGTAACTTCAAGAAGTGCTCCAGGCCACTCGATAGCCACAAGGGCGGAGGCGAAGGCTGTGCCTTCATCAACGTCGCTGCCGACAAGAAGGGCGTTTGCACGGTCGGGCTCGACAATCGTAAACTTGGCCTTGCGTTGGTCATGAAGTACAAGAAGAGGCAATTGCCTTGGCTGAGCAACTGGCAGCACTGGGGTCCGGGCGAGTATGTCACTGCTCTGGAACCGGGGACCAATCCTCCGATAGGTCAGGCCGCAGCCCGCGAGCAGAAAAAACTGATCCACATTGCGCCCGGAAAGAGCAGGACCTATGATCTGGAAATGACCGTTCTGACCGACAAAGGGCAAATCGGAAACTTCCTCAAGGCCGCGGGAGGTAACAAATCCTAAATTCGAATATCGAAATCCTAAACAAATTCAAATTACCGAAATCCAAATTTCGAAACTTTTTGATCATCTGAAATCTGACATTGTTTTCAGAACGGCACTGGGCAAGCGACATCCGGTAGCGGCACCGGAATTGTCGTGTTTCGGATTTTCCAATTCATCAGGATTGGCACTGCGGATTTCGTCACGGAAAGTCGGATAGATAACTATGGCCGAGCATGTCTTCACTGGTTTTGGATTCGGCCCCATCCAGGGCGGTCTGTTTGCCAAGGAGGCATTTGAGAGCGGCAATTTCGCAAGGATTGTCGTAGCCGAGATAGACGCCGAGTTAGTTGGCGCCGTCAAGGCCAACAATGGAAGCTACTATGTAAATGTCGCCCGAGCTGACGGCATTGAAGTGCTGAAGATTGACGACGTCGAGCTGCTCGACCCCAATGTTCAGGCCGATAGGCAAACCCTCCTGAAAGTCCTGGCCAAGTCTACGGAGATTGTCACGTGTCTGCCTTCTGTAAGTTTCTACGACGCCGGCGGAGCAAGCAGCATTGTCTCATTGATCGCCGGGGGTCTGAAAGACAGCGAAGCAGGAGGGACAATAGTCTACGGCGCGGAAAACAACAACCACGCGGCGGAGATACTGGAAAAGGCAGTTGGCCACGAATTAACACGAATGGACACAAATTCAGAGAGAGAAGAATTCGCAATAGTTCGTGGCAAAAACTTTCATGTACAGTTTCTAAATACTGTGATCGGCAAGATGAGCAGAGTCGTCAGCGATCCTGACGAGATTGCGCAATTGGAACTGGAGACCATAGCGCCGGGCATCGAGAGCGCCTTTCTGGTCGAGCAGTTCAATCGAATCCTTGTGAGCCGAACACTGATTTCTGATTTTGTGCCAGCTATCGGATGTTTTGTCGAAAAGGGCGATTTGCTGCCCTTCGAGGAGGCAAAACTCTACGGCCATAACGCGATACATTCGCTGCTTGGTTTCATAGGTGCTCTGAAGGGCTGCACGACGATGACCGAACTGGCGAATGACAAAGCCGTCATGCAAGTCGGCAGGGATGCCTTCCTGCAGGAATCCGGTGCAGCACTTAGAAGAAAGTACGCGTCCCTCAACGATCAGCTTTTCACGGAAGCCGGGTTTAAGGACTATGCCGAAGACCTGCTTGAACGAATGACTAATCCGTACTTGGGTGATACGATCGTTAGGGTGGTTCGCGATCTCCGGCGCAAACTCCGAATAGACGGGCGGATATTTGGCACGATGCAATTGGCATTGGAGCACGGCATCGAGCCTGAGAACATGGCCTTGGGGGCATTGGCCGGTATCGCCGAGTTGTTGAAGAAAGCCGACGAGAACGGTCTGCCCGAAGACCTGCGCCCCTGCCTACGCAGGGGCAAGCTTGTCCCCGCGAAAGCGGGGAGCGACTGGCGCAAATTGGATAAAACCAAGATCGAGAGAATCATCAACTGGCTCTGGAATGGCCAAGCGAGTAAGTACACCCGGCAGCTTATTAAGCATGTCCAAAACGCCCAAAACCGTCTAAAAAAGATAACCACGGATTTCACTGATTAACATGGATTTCGATTAGCCACAGAGGGCACAGCCCGGCCTTCGGCCGGAACCAAAAAGAAAACTAGAAACTACGGAAAACATGGAATACGCGGAAAGAACAAAATAAGCAGATTGACTTCTTCCGTGATTTCCGCGACTTCCGTAGTTGTTTAAAAATGCAGTCGAGATATTATCTGGAAAAATATTTCAGATGTTGGCAGCTTGTAATACAGAGAAAAGAAGAGATATATGAACAAATATAATTAAACCAGATACGATAAGCATCATAAATTATCTGGAAAGAATTTCCAGTTGTTGGGAGCTTGTAATACAGAGAAAAGATCAATAACCAACTGAATTAGACACAGATTTCACTGATTGACACGGATTTGGGTTAGCCGCAGAGGACAGAGAGACACAGAAGACGAAAGAAACTAACCACGGATTTCACAGATTGCGCGGAGAAATATAGCCACAAACTAACACCAAATGGAAACCTCGGATTAACACGGTTGTTTGGCCACAGAGGGCTTGGCGCGGCCTGCGGCCGTAGCCAATTTTTTATCTCACACCCGTTCGCTGCGCTAACTCAAGACACAGGGGTGGTTGGCGCTGCAGCTATCGTCATTTATACTTATCGAGACCGTATTGGGCTTGTGCAGGCTCTCGCCTGCCATCCGCTGCCGCGGATGTGTTCGCTCAGTCAGGGCCTGCTTTTCAAATGGCGTACTGAATTGATAATCGAGCAAACGCCAATTGAACGCAGAGCCCTCCTTCGCTCACCCGCCCAATACTTCAATCGGTATTCAATTCTCATTTATCTCCCAGGGGAATAACAGGCCGAACGCTAAGTGTATCTATCTGTGGCTAAAGGAACTTCCAAAGAATAGACAAAATCGGACAGGATAAAGGCGGGATAAGTACGGTCCTTACAATATCTGCGTAGATCCCGTAATCATCTCCAAAACGCCTTTAAAGATTTGTGTTTATTCGTGTTAATTCGTGGTTAACAATATCTCTGTAAATCCTATGAACCGGAACCTGTCCAAGGACTGTGCGCCACACCCGTGAATCATTACTCAATTGACATGGCCCAGAAGAGAACAGGCCATGAGGCGCAAGGCAGAAGTAAGAGGCAGGCACCCATAGCCGCGCTCGCGGATACAAGCTTAGCGGAAAAAGAAAAAGGGCTGCAAGTTAGAAAGCTCACAGCCCTAAACTCTGAAACACAACGAAACAATGCCAGCCTAGCGCGACGCAGCAGGCTGACGCGGAAAGTCACGTTTACTCATTTCTTGCCGCCTTTGCTTATTACTCTTATGGTGTCGCTTCCTGTGAAGGGTGTTCCATTAGTAAACTCTCCTTCTACAGTCAACTCGACAGCGTCACCGGCTGATACACCTTCCAGGTCTTCTCTGTCGAACTTGACAACGAGTCTGCCATCGTCAGCCATGACTCCGCTGACAGCAGAGGCACCTTCACATGCCACGGTGTTTATATCAATGTCTTGTTCGTCACAACCTTCAGGAAGGTCAATAAAGGCGGTGAAGAGACCCTTGCTATTTAGATTGAGGGTTTCGGGTTTGATTTCGATCTGGGCAATGGTCGTCACAGTGACTTCCAGAGAGCCGAGGTTGTTGATCCATTCGTACCCATCGTTATGTCCGAGAAACAGCCTCGTGGCACCTTCCGGAACACTGATATACTCCAGGCTTGATCCAATGGCAAACGCCTGCTGAAGTTCCGGAGTGGTCATGTCGTCGACCCCCAGGACGAGGGTCTCGGGCGTAGCCCCCGGGTCAGGTGGATCGTCTGTCAGGAACACCCCAATCAGTGTGTTGATCGGTGCTATAACGCGGCTTATCCCGCCGAGGTTGACATACTCATCGTGGGTGTCGTCGTAGAAACCTGAGATGCCATCGGGATCGCTCAGTCCTGGATGGCCCCAAATCCCCTCGGCAGAGATCGACAGCGTACCCTCGCTGCAGACCCCGATGTGTGGAGGCATGATAGCTGGATCAGTTATGTCCCAATGGTAGTTATCATGAGCAGGATCCCCCGTGGTCCCGGGCGGAACCGGGAAGGTCTGCCCTGCAAAGAAGGGACAAGCCTTCCCTGAGACTATGATAGCGGACACTGATTGCGGGACGGCAAGAAATAACAATCCAACAACGAGCGCAGACGATATGAGTAGCTTTCTTATGTTCCGTTTCATTTTCTTTCTCCTAATAAATAGTCCATGTTTTTCATCCATTCTTCAGCGTTCAAGTTGTCAGCCAAGTTACGGCCAGTCCATAAATGCATCTCCTTTCTAATGCCTTCTGAGCACAAAAGAGGCAGATGATCAAAGAACTCGTCACAGGCAGACTTAACCCTGCCTTGTCTTCTTTGCTTTCCGTTTCTATGTTCTCAGACGAGCCTGCCCGCCCCTTTTTTGCAGGCAGAAAGTCGGAACAGCACTCAGCTCTACTATTTCTTGCCGCCTTTGTCTATGACCCTGATCGTGTCGGAGCCTGCGAAGGCTGTGCCATCAGATAGCCTGCCGGTAACGGTTAGCTCCACAGCGTCTTCGGTTGGCACATCCTGTAAGTCTTCTCTGTCAAACTTGGCAATGAGTCTGCCATCGTCAGCCATCACACCGCTAACGGCAGGTGCGCCTTCACACTCTACAGTGCTGATGTCTACATCTTCTTCATCATAACCTTCAGGCAGGTTAATAAAGGCGGTGAAGAGACCCTTGCTCTTTAGATTGAGCGTCTCAGGCTTCATCTCAATTTCCGCCGCAATCCCAGGTAAGAGCTGATACACCGTGATCGTATATGCGCCACTGTTGTCAGTGAAGATGCCGTCGGAGACGCCGAAGTGAACTTGACTTGGCGCGCCCGTACTGAGGTCAACGACAATGCTGTAAGTATGATCCGATCTGTACGCAGGGACATATATCGGCGAGACTTCGGTATCAGCGTCCAAGTCATACACGATCTTGTGTTTTGCTAATTGAGTGGGCGGAGTAGTAGTTGTGTTGAACCCAGTATCGTAGAGGCCAAGCAGTGTCTGACTGCTGACGTTCAACTGATACCAGATCGAGTCATTATAGGGTACTATTGGGTTGTGCGCCCCATCTGTAAACACCCAGAACGCATCGTTGAGTCGCGTGGCAGAGGATTCACCAGTACCGGAAACAGTTAGCTCGACCAGCCCGCAGTACAATCCTGTCGTAACAACGGCGTCAGCTCCAGGCTCATCGTCCGGTGGCCCCGACCCAGGCTCGGCTGGTATGAATGGAGCCGTGACTATTTCGCCAGGGCCGGACCGCACGTAATCAACTCCTTCAATTGTGGTTTGAGCGGTTACTGTGCCTGCTCCCAGCATCAAGGCGACAAGCGCCAATACGCTTGCATATTGGGCTAATGTATTCATTTTCCTTGTCCTTAAATAATACTCTATCACAATTTCATTTTGGCTGCGGACCGTCCGCACTTAAAAGTGCCAAGTTTTCTTAAGCCATTGGCACATCCTGTCGGTCAGTAGTGGACGGAGCTGCCTTCGTCCATTATTTCTTCGGCGGAACGATACGGACTGAATCACATCCATTGATGGGCGTTCCGTCCAGAAGCACTCCTGTGAGGCAGGCCATTGTACTGTCCTCATTCAAATCTAGTTCCGGCGTTTTAAAGTGGAAAATCAGGTCCATATCACCGTCATGGTCTACGTCCTCGCCGGCCCATCGGAGTGGTGAGGCCTCGGCAAACACAATGCTCTCAGGATCAACAAGCATGGCATTGAAGCCATCACCAGTGAGTATCGCAACTGGAGTGACACCTTTGTTTCTCAAATTGACGCTGTTGGGGAAACTGCCAGGTTTGATGTCAATAAGTACGGCAATTGTCGTGCAGTAAAAACTGATGTCGTCGATGACGAAGTCATTGCCGCCGCGGACAATGTTTAGGTCTACGAGTGTAATCTTAGCTGAGGTGCTGGTTCCGGAATTCCAGGAATAGGATACCTCAATCCAAGTTCCGGGCGCAGTGGGAGCACCTGCACTGCCGATTGAGATATCATTGATCGAACACTCGATCACGGCTGGTTCGCCGGGGACGCAACTCGAAAGGTAGTATGTCAAAACGTAGACGGCATTCGGCAATACAGCAGCAGTCTGCTTCCAGACACGCTTGTCTGCCTCCGGGTGACCATTGGCTATGAGCATATTTCCGAAGCCGGTAGTGTGGTCACCAAAGGACCAGAAGTTTGCGTGACCATTGTGTGGGTCAGTATCGACACTATAGACACCTTCAGGCCACAGAGAATGGTCATTTAGCGGTGGTGGTACGTATGTGTAATCGGTCGTGAAACCCGTGTTGTCTGACTCAAAATCCCCGTTGAGGATCAAGTTTGGTTGGGCGAGCACGGACACCGACAGGACCATGCTGGCAATGATTGCTGTTATTGCTGTACTTCTCATTTCATTTGTCCCTTAAATTCTGAGTTTTCATCTTCTGGTGCGGATCGTCCGCGGCTGATAATCCAAGTTCTGTTTCGTACCTTCGAAAACACGATGTCGTTATTCCTCACTGAGATCACGTTCACTCCTCTCAAGGCAGTCGGTAGATTGTGATGGTCAGACTTCCATCGTTGTCAGGATACCATCCTGGCTCCGGCCCGACCGCCAGGAGTCCGTCATAAACTCTGAAGTTCACGGTTGAGCCCGATCCTGGAAGATCGATAGAGTAAGTGTGGTCGCTGCTGAATTCGCCCCAATCCACAAAATTCTGATCCACCTGCAAATCCAACTGATTCCTTCGCTCGCCCGGCTCCTCTGTTATGGGGTCAGGTCCATCCTGCCAGTTGGTCCATCCGTCGTAGCTCACATATTCTGCATCGACAGCAAACGCATCTGGACCACCAGCCTTGTTTGTCCACGTTCCTGAAACTTCAATCCTGTAGTCGACTCTATCCAATAGATCCGCAGTGGAGTCTTCGCCGTCCAAGTCGTTTGCGTATACGGTCACGGTCTCTACTAGTACCGGCAGTTTTTCCGGAGGCACAATGACGACCTCGTCGTAGCCGACAATATCTTCGCCGCCAAAGGTTGTTCCCGTTAGCATCAGTTTCACCGTTCCGCCATCGCCTAGGTCCAACTCTTGAGTTTCCACCTGAACCAGTAGGTCAGCCAAGCCGTCTCCGTTGACATCCTCTTCATGGGCCATTAGCTTGTTTTTTCCGCGCACGGCTACCGGTGCTCCAGCAAGCTCGACGGTGCTTGGATCGACAGTGGTCGCATCAAATTCAAGGCTTGAGAGGATCGCGACAGGAATCAACCCCTTGGAATCCGGATTGACAGGATTGGGATCACTGCCGGGCTTGATGTCGATGTCGACCTCGATTTCTACTACCCCAAAGGACAGATCATCGATGCCGACTCCATCGCCGCCGCCGCCCATATCGAGAACGGCGCTGCTGATGTTATTACCACTGGCGACAATACCAGCAAAGGCCTGCGAGTTGTCTCCTTGATACCCGAGACTCAAAATTCCTAGCGAATTCCCTGTCCCTCCCGGGCCGTCAAAGACTTCTATTGAGGCGCCACCGCCCTCGACATCCAGGAAATAGACACCCACGCCTCCAACGGGACTGTCAAAATCTACTATGACTGCCCCAACAGGAGAACCCGTAAAATCAGGCGCCAGGCATGCCTCTGGGGATGTTGGGATGAAGTCGGCTGCGAAGAAGTTGTTGTTATTGTTGCCGCCAGACTGAATGGGGTTATCTGGAATCCCCACAAAGAGGCCGGACGCCCCGTCACCTTCAGTCAGGGTAAGGCCGGGAAACTCGTCCCCCTCGATGTCGACAGCATCTATCTGGCCAGGACCTTCTGCTATCCCCTCGAAGTCGACTGTCATGACGTTGATCAGGGCGCTCTCGAACGCCGTTTTATCTGCGTACGTATCGGCGTTCGTCGAAGCTCCCAAAACAAACAAAAACAGCGATGTGAGAGTTGCCAAAATCGTCTTTTTCATTGCATTTCTCCTTCAAATCCTGCGTTTCAATTTTCGGCTGCGGACCGTCCGCACTTAACAGTACTAGGTATTCTTAGTTCACTTCGACAATCACGATTGAAGATCACGTTCACTCACTTCTTACCGCCTTTATCTATGACCCTGATGGTATCGCTTCCTGTGAAGGGTGTTCCATTAGTCAACTCTCCGTCTACAGTCAATTCGACAGCGTCCTTGGGTAATACACCCACGAGGTCTTCCCTGTCAAATTTGACGATGAGTCTGCCGTCGTCAGCCATCATTGCATCCACAGCAGGAGCGCCTGCGCACACTACGGTACTGATGTTAATGTCTTCTTCATCAATAAGCTCAGGGAGGTCGATGAAGGCTGTGAAGACTCCTTTGCTCTTCAGATTGAGTGTTTCAGGCTTGATTTCGATGTCCACGTTGCAGAGGTAGTTCAACGGTATCCATTCATCATAGTTTCGCGTATCAGCGGGCGATGTCGGGCCCAGGCCATATTTCTCGTTGTCGACATGGTAGCCATCAATGTATTCTATCTTCATAAAGGCAGGGCCTGATGAAGTGAGCTCTATTCTAAAGCAGTCACGTGCACCTCCAGTAGCGAGCCAAAACTCCACTGAATTTGTGCCCCAATCAACCTCGTCTCTGCTAGTAACCGGGGACTCTTCTGTGCCTATATATGCATCGTCATCATCTCCACCTTCCAGTCCATAACGAACGTGTCCATTCATTACTACCAAAGCTCCGCTATTGTCCCAGTCCTTGACGGTAGCGATTGCTGCCCCAGAGAAGGTTATACTTCCATGAATGCCCCATTTGTCGAAAGAGCCTGAGCCTCTCCTCGCGGCTGGGAGACCGATATCTACAAACCCATCTCCACGTTCGACAACCAGACCGATTTGCGAATGATCCCATGAACGATCAACATTGGGGGATTCAGGAGGGATCCCAAATGGAATCACGTCGCCATCAACAATCACAGGACAAGTGTCGGCCGCTACTGGCGAGGCGACCAAGACGACACAGGCCGCTGCAACCATCAGACAAAGTTCAACTCTCTTGTTTTTGCTCTTGATTGCCATGATACACATCTCCATTTTTGTGTTCATTCTTTTGCAACGAAATACAACTGATTGCTTGAAATGTTGCCTGCTCAGTCTCTTCATTCATGCTGCGAAAGAATTCAATCTCCGACAACATGCGACACAAAGACATAGCAAACAAATTCATCTACTTCAATGAGTCAAGGCCACTCCATAAATCTACCTTCCTTATCCATGCTCACCCCGTGGGATCGCGAAGTTTAACGATTACGGGGACGTGGAATCATACAGCGGTCCGTCGTCCACACATCCGCCGCCGGCCTGGTCATGCGGCACACATACCTTAACGGTTCCGCTGCAGGTCCCTCCGTTACCGTCAGCCGCCGTGAACGCGATGTGATAGACACGGCCGTTGCCCGGGACCTTCTTGGTTCCACTGCGTTCAGCTCGGACTTCAGCCGTGTCCGTTCCCATGCCCCTACCATCAGGAGCGGTATTGCCGGAGCCTTCGGCGTTAACCCGCTCGTCCTGGTAGATGCTGTCGATGGTGATCGTTACAGGATCACCATCAGGGTCGGTCACGCCCTTGATCGTGATCGGAACGAACTTGCCGTTCGGAGGCCACAGAGTGGCGATGCTGGGCGCTGCATTGCTGCAATCCGGAGGACGGTGCACACGCACGTTGTCCAAACCCCAGCTCTCATCCCCGATGCCCTGGAGCCCGGACGCAGAGAAATTCAGCACGAGGGGTCCGCCTGCGTGTGCAAAGGCAAAGCTCAGGTTGTAGACCGCATCCATAGGTATCTCGCCATTCCTTAAGTATCCGAGCGTGTCAACCTCAGCGGCTCCCGTATCCGGGTCATACTCAGATCCGGGATACACACCTGGATACGCCTGCCATGTCCCTGAGTGACCGAAGGTGGTAAATGTGGTTCTCAGGAGCGGGTCTGCGAATCCACTAACGCCCAGTTCGAAGACATCAGGACCACATCCGTTGTCACCGTTACCATCCCACGTCAGGATAATGAATAGATCAAAGGACACCGTAATATTGCCGGCCGGGACCGATGTCAGGGTCAGGCTAACCGTATCGTAGCCGAATTGTCCCAAGAACGTCCGGGCTCCCGCGGGGGTTATGTCTGTTGAGGTGTCTGACCATTCCGGTCCAACCACTCCTTCGAAATCGTTAAAGTAGATCTGTGCCAGGGCAGGTGATGCGATCAGGATGCAACGGGCCGCAAACGCCGAAAAGCAATATGTTTTGATTTTAGGGTAAGAATTACACATTTTATGTTTCCTTTTCTTGAATCAGATTTACAGCAACTGCCCTTGGCTCTGTGACTCCGGAGTCTGGGCTTGGGTGCTAAAGCCAGGGCATTGGGGCTGAGCCGTGGCCCAGCCCCAATGCCCAATCGCCACTACTTTTTGCCTTTATCCATGACTCTGATGGCGTCGGAACCTGCGAAGTGTTTGCCGTCAACAAGGCCTGTCACGACCAGCTCCACATCGTCACCGACCGATACTCCCACCAGGTCTTCTCTGTCAAATTTGACAATGAGTCTGCCATCGTCGGCCATCACGCCACTAACAGCAGGAGCACCTTCACACACTACGGTACTGATGTCAATATCTTCCTCGTCGAATCCTTCGGGCAGGTCAATAAAGGCTGTGAACACTCCTTTGCTCTTTAGGTTGAGGGTCTCAGGCTTTATCTCTATGGTGGCTTCGATCTCTGCATGGTAACTTCCTTCCTCACCATCTTTGCCATTGAGCGAGCCTGCGCCGCCAGCTACGGAAACAGTAGGGGAGATTGTACCTGACGAGTAGAATATCTTTATCCTACCGCCACCTCCACCACCTCCGCCATCGTCGAGGATACAAGGTGAGAGGCCGCAAGAAGTTCCACCGTTACCGCCATCAGCTCTCAGGGTGCCACTGCCAGTCACGCTGCCGGCGTGTAGCAATATTGCGCCTCCTGCGCCTCCGCCACTTGCATCGTTAATATATATCTGGCCATCGCCGCCATTTGCCGTTATAGTACCAGCAATGTCCATTGTATTGGCCACCAACGAGATAGCTCCGCCACCGGAGCCTCCAAAGCCTCCGTAATCTCCGTCTTCCGTGCCAGCAGCGCCTCCGGCAGAGCCCATCAATATGCTCATTGAAGTCGCGCTTCCATAAGAGCTACCACCAGCGCCATCGGGTTCCCAATGGTTATCACGCGAACCGTCACCGCCTTTGCCGCCATAGCCTCCTCCTCCTCCGCCATCCATAACGGTAGGACCTCCTTCACCACCGCCGGGACCTTCTCCATTCCCATTCTCGATCCCTCTATGACCAGCACCATCGGCGTTAATTGATGAAGTTGCATCAACAACAATGCTATCTGCGTCTATCACTAACGTACCTGTCCCTGCGGTGCCGTCATATGGTCTAACATAAAGTATTCCTCCATTGATAATTTGAACATTATCATACTCATGTTCTCCATACAACGTCAGCGTGGTTCCATCTACAATAAGGTCTGCTGCGCTAGCATTCGCAGTCGTTGTTGCGTTAATTAAAAAAAGCAACGCCATAAATACGACAAACCTACTCTTAGTAAAAGTCTTCATAATTCGTTCTCCAATTAATTGTGAACAATATGCGGC
>CAZLTY010000046.1:0-23585 GCA_964562575.1 uncultured Pirellulales bacterium | reverse complement strand
CTGCAGTATGAAGACTTGGTGACTTTGTGCCTTCGTGGCCGAGGTTCTAGAACGGAGTTCTCTTTATGGAATGCAAGCAAGAAACTAATCTACAAAACTGCAACTGCTCATATCCGGGCTGTCCCAGAAAGGGAATATGCTGTGAGTGCATAAGTTATCACCTGTCATCGAAGCAACTGCCCGCCTGCTGTTTCCCCGACGAAGTCGAGAAGCAATATGACCGCAGCTTCAAGGCCTTCGCGCAGGCCTGGAACCTGTAGATTCGAATATGAACACACACCGGGCAGTCAATGCGGCCCGGTGTGTGATACAAACGAAGGCTCTACTTGCGGGTTAAGGAGAAGAGCATTGCCCCGCCGCCTGATTCCAGGTAATAGGGACGGCTCATTGAGCCCGGCTCACTAGCCACTAAGGTCAGCTTGTCTCCGTCGAGCTTATAAATGCCCAGTGAGGTCTTGCCCTCGTATTCCGGCATCGAGCATTTACTGATCTTGAAGTCAGCCTGCTTCGGATTCGTTTTGGTATTCAGCGTCACAGTGCCCGAGTAGAAATCGTATTCCGGACCCTTGATTTCCACCTTGCCCGCCGAAATTTTGAAAGTCCATTCGCCGTACTCCCCTCCGGCTGTCCCGACCCAGGTTCCATCAAGCTCAGCGCCTTTTTTGGCCGTGTCCGCTTTCTGGCGTTTGAATGTTATCTCACTTCTGGCCTGGGAGGCTCGGTAGCCGCCCGACTCGACGGCATACTGCTTGACCTTAAAGCTATTGTTATCAACCTTGGCGTAGACCATATCCATCGTCTGCGTTGTCCCATCGGGTTCGATCCGCTCATTTCTGTTCACCGCGCCCTCATAGTCTTCCGCCCAGGTCCCATTCCACATGGCACCCATGTTGTCGGCCCCAATCTGGACCACTTCCTCGCGGGACGGCACAAACATGATCAAGCCGTGATACTTGAAATCGCCGATTTTGGCGTTCACGCATATGGCTTTCTTGTCCAGTATCCATTTGTACTCAAGCTCGACCTGCGTGCCGTCGTCGCCGGTGGCCGTCCATTTTCCGATCATCCAGTTGTAGCCGTACTGGGTGATAAGGTCTTCAAGGTTCTCCTGCGCAGCGGCGGGGACCGCGGAAACGACCAACAGCGCCGCAACAATTAAAGACACGTTTCTCAGATTCATTCTTCTTCTCCTTTCCTTTCACTTTGGTTTCGGGCATCAAAGGCCCACGTTGGGTCGAATTCAATTCGTTTTGTCGTAGTATACCAAATAATCTCCTCCGTGGTTGCTGGCTGTCAGGTTCGGCCATCTTCTAAAATGACAGGCCCCATCCAGATAACCGACCACCAGACCATCCGGTGTCGGCTTCATCGGTCGACCGACGCCGTGCTGAAATGCGCCGCGGACGTGCGAACCGTACCATGCCGGCCAATTGCCGCCGCTGCCGACGGCCCCGTATCTGTCGTAGCAAAAGCACGTCGCAAGAGTCTTGGATGTCGGCCGGTCGGTGACTTTCCTGGCAGTCACATACCTTTTGCCCGTGCCCGGATCCGGCCAGCTACCGCGTGCACCCCAATAGATCCATCCAATCTGAAACACCTGCGTATAGTGAGGTGACGACTGCCGAGGTTCCAACCAGTCCTCTTTGGCTTCAAAGTATTTGCGCGCCGTCTCACAGGTCGCGTGCTCATCGGTCAGGCCGTAACCTTCCCCCAGGTGCCTCATGGTCTCGGCATTGACCAGGGCCATCTGATCGGCCTGATCCCAGGAGGTCGCATATCCAGGGGCCGTTCGATCAATAATACTGCCGATGGGCAAGGCATCGTCAAAATCCCCGGCGTACATAAACATGGCCGCAGCCGCCTGATGCAGATTATTCTGGCAAACAGCCCGACGGGCCTGCTCCTTAACCACGCGCAGGCAGGGTAATAATATGGCAAGAAGGGCCGCGATGATCGCAATCACCACCAACAGTTCGATCAGGGTAAAACCTTCCTGCAGCCTTCTGAGTCTTTCTTTCACAACGACCATATTACTTCCCTTCCATCGGTTTCTTACCTACTGAGACCGGGCATCTCGGAGTTGCCCCGCTCGAACAGATCCTTTGCTGTAATGGATTGTCCCCCGGGGTCTTTCAAGAAGATATGAGCCAAGTCTGCCTCAGCACAGTTCCGATCCGTCAGCTTGCTCAAAAACGCCTTTGCATCGAAGAACTCATCTGGCTGCTGCTTGAAATAGCTGATAAACACATCGACGGATTTTCCCTTCCGAGGGTCCCATATTCGAATTCCCACAGGGAGCCTGCTTTCGCGGAGTGCATACACGCGAACCCATTTGGGATCGCCATTCGAAATGGCGTCAAAAACGACCATGTCTTCCGAGATCACGGCGTCCGCATTCACAAGAGGAGTCACATCGACCAGCGTGCCGCCGGAAATGCTCTGAATAACGGTTTCGAGAGAATATTCTTCCATATCACCCAGCATATCGAGCAATTCAACAGCCTGCGTATCCGGCTCAACCTCCTTACGCTGCCGGATGTCGAAGGCCCTCAATGCCTGATCCGACTTGCCGAAGATCACCTGATGGCCTATTCTCATCCGGGCGCGTCCCTCGGGCCCCATCCACAACTCGAGTTGCCTCGGTTCGAGCAATACGTAATCCTTGATGTAGATCGTCGCACTGAAAAAAGGCACCGTCCGGAAGCGTTCCGCCACGTCTGCCCAGGCAACCCCCGGAGCGGTCATTTGGTGTACGCCGATAACTGCCGCAATGACGATCGCCGCTGCGGCGGCGAGCTTTCCAATCGCGCTCCAAGTATCCGGCTGTGTTGCGGCCCGGCGCACCCGCTTGAGTCTGTCCAGATGCTCCAGGGCGTCGCCGAGGATTCTCGTGTCTGACTCTGGGCCAGTCACGACATCCGATTCGTTGATCAGCCCTTCTATTCTATCTTCAGGTCGCATTGTTCACCTCGTTTTCGAAAAGGAGCCGAAGCTTATCCATCCCGTACCGATACCGGCTTTTAGCCGTATTGACCGAGATGTCCAGCGACTCTGCGATTGTCCTAAAGGTCATCGCGGCCTGAAAGTGCAGCATAATCACCTCTCGCTGATCGAACGGCAGTTGCGCCATGGCATCGCTCAACTGCTTCAATTGTTCGTTGCATATCATAAATTCCGGCGGCCCTTCTGAATTGGAACCGACAGATACCGTCGAGTCCATTTCAACGCCCTGGCCATGTTGGGCCTTGTTGACGTTGCGGGCACGATTTGACGCACAGGTCAGCAGATAGCTTCTGAGGCTGCCGGTCAGTTGAAACCTCTCAATCTTTTGAACGAATGAGAGAAAAACATCGTGCACGACATCTTCAGCCATGCTTGTGTTGTTCAATAAGGCAATCGCCAGAATGAGCGCATCTCTCTTGTACTTTTCATAGATCCGCCCTAAGGCTTCTGTGCTACCGCGCTTACATCTCAAAACAAGCAGCTTGTCTTCCATTAAGCCCGCCTAACTGGTTCCAAAACAAAGCTTTGTCACCAATATAACAACTTGGTTGCACATTTGGGTCTAAAGAAAGAGGACTTTTTCTGCGGGATTCTGCTTTCTGCGCAGACGACCATTCTGCTCGAAGAGCGTACAAGAAAAAGCCGAGCCACATGAGCCCGGCCTTTTTGTCCATACAGCGGCGTCTATTATCTTAGAATACGCATTCTCACACTAAGTCTTCTAATACACTCTTGACCACGATTCCTTCAAGTCCCCGTTGATTCATTCATCTCTCCCTGAAGCTTTACGAAGCTCTTCGAGAAGCTTGGAACCAACCTCGCGTCCCAAGGCCTGTGCTTCATGAACGTCCTTCCATGCTTTGTCATATTCTCCCTTGTAGTAGTAGGCACGAGCTCTGCCTGTGTAGGCATCAGCTATCGTTGGGTCTATTTCAATGGCCTTACTGTAGTCTGCGATGGCCAGGTCGTATTCGCCTCTGTTTCCATAGGCCATTCCCCGACTGACATAGGCATGAGCATTCGTTGGTTCTATTTCAATGACCTTGCTGAAGTCTGCGATGGCCAGGTCGAATTTGTTCTTGTCGTTATATGCTACCCCGCGAATGACATAGGCGCGAGCAAGCCTTGGGTCTATCTCTATGGCCTTGGCTAACTCTGAGAAGGCCTGGTCGTATTCACCATCTAAATAATAAGCTACTCCCCGATCGTAATGGTCAGTGGCGATGGACATGACTCTGTCCTCAAGAGCAGCTTCTTCAGTCATCCTCGGCATTTTGTAACCGTTGTCTATCGAGAACTCTTCAAGCCCAGCTAATTTTTCGGCACTAACATCCGAGGTCAATAGGTTTCCAAAGACTACTCGGTACTGGCCATCCGAGATTTTCCAGCGCATCAGCACAGCGTCGGCGTCGTCAGGTCCAACTGTCTCGCCGTAATACACAGGTTCCTTCTCGTCCTGCACCAGTATCATGTAGAACATGCCAAGTGATTGGATAGGCCTCATCATCTCCATCCTTTTTGCAATCCGCGCCTTTGCTCTTGCCTGCAACGTCTTTGTAATTGCCGCTTTTGTGAGATCCTGCCTTTGTGCCATCTGTTTCGCTTCTTCCTTCAATTTCAGGAGGGCGTCGGCTCGGCTTTCTCCGGCATTAAGGGCTGTAAACTCCCGCGTAAGACTCATTAGGTCGATCTTTTTCGGATATCGCCCGGACATATCAGCAAACAACTTCAAGCCTTCGAGAGCCGCCTCTTCAGTCATGTTCGGCATCTTATAGCCCTCGTCCATCACGGCTGTATAATCCTCCGGTATCACCGGCTCAAAATCACTTGCAACGACTGGAATATCCCATTGGAAATCGGAAAGAACGCCGCGCACGGACATCTGCTCATTCATCGCAATATCCATTTCCCAGAGCACCGGCAGCCAGGTTTCGACATCCACCCACAGCGTTACTTTTACGTCCAATGCAAGGCCTGACGAAAATTTAGGATCCGTAGTCTCAAAACCTTCTACTTCTATGCCGTCAATCTCCTTCCGGCCCAGCTCGGTGTAATTACAATCCATCATTCGCTTGAGCGTCTCTCTCGGATCATTCTTATCCCTCTTCATGCTGGCAAGCCAATCGTCATCGAATTCCATCCGTGTGTACTTCTTCCGCTCAGGCGTAAGCGAAATCATCACCTTCTGGTCCGGAAGAACATACATTTGTTGGGTGATTGTTTTGCCGGTATTAGGGTCGTGCATACCCATTTCCCATTTCATACCGTGTTCATCGGAGATGATCATCGTACCTTGCATCTCTTGTTTTCTGCCCGGCATCATACTCGTTGTCATTTCCATCTTGTACATAAATGCCTGGGCCTGCTCGACTCTATCGAGGACGCCGGCCAGGACTACACTCTCATTCGTTCCCACGAAAACACTTGTCAATACAAGAACACCTACTAGTATCGCCGCCGCCGCGGCAAGTTTTGCCGTCTTGCCTTTCATGATGGTTCTCCATATATTCGGCCCTGAGCGAGCCGATCGTGTCTCTTCATATCCGGCCAATGCTGCTGAAATGTCATCGTGGACTCTTGTGTCCAGAGCGGCACTGGCTTTCAATCGCAGTTTCTTAATCAAGTCATTTGTGTTATCTGCCGGTCTCATCTTCTTACCTCACCATTCAACATTGACCGCAGTTTGTCCAACGCATACCGGTACCGGCCCTGCACAGTATTGATCGAAACACCTTGTTGCTTCGCAATCGCCTTGAACCTTATCCCGCTGTACGAGTGCAGGATCAAGACTTCTCGCTGCTCATACGGAAGCTGTCCGAGGGCCTTACTCAACTGCCTCAATTCTTCGCCAAACACGGCGGCGAATTCCGGATTGCTCGAATCAGTGCCGGCTGCATTCGTCTCATCCGGCACGGCACCATTGCGTCTTCGTTTCGATTTATTCCTGTTGCGGGCGTTGTTGGCGACGCAAGTCGCAAGGTAGCCCTTCAAACTTCCGGTCAGTCGAAACTTGCCGGAAGACCCGATAAAAGACACAAACACATCGTGCACAACATCCTCGGCCGAACTTACGTCAGTCAACAGAGCGGCCGCCAGTGTCACCAAATTGTCCTTGTATTTCTCGTAAACGCCCCTCAGGGCGCCACGGTCGCCGCGATTGAACTTCCATATGAGCAACTTATCTTCGAGCATCGAAAAGGTGTCTTCCTAAGCTTAGAACAATCGACTGTCAGTAACATAACAACTGACCAGGGCGTTTTAGTATAGAAAAAGTCAATATTCTCCACCATTTCCACCTCCCGGAACCACTCGCATAAAAAAAAGCCGAGCGAAGAGAGCCCGGCTGTTGGCGTGACTTGGTGTCTTACATACTCTTGTCGTAATATGGTCGCTCAGTGTGTCGATCCCTGTGAATACCTTCAGGAAAACGCCCCTAATACTCATAATTACGTAATCATTCAGGATTATTATTCAGACTATCAATCAGTCCCATTGCATATAGAATTTCTGCGTTGGGGTCAAAATCATAAGTTCTAAGATTGTCATAGGTCATTTCATAATCCGGGCGGAACACCCTGCCCATTTCGGGACTATCACGGAAGTGGGTTACATAAAGATGGGAAACGCCGCCCTTAAGCATCGAGTATCTTAACTTAAACCCAACCCAGGCACCAAAATTATTCCCGGCCTGGGATGAAGGTATGCCAACAACCTTACCGCCGGCCGCCCAATGATCGTACATGAAAGCATATCCTGAACTGGTAGTTACCGGAGAGCAGAGAATCAGAATATTTTGTGGACGATAGTAACCGGAATATGTTCCCGATTGATATTCCTCCCAGAAAGTGGGGGCCATGGAGGCTTCATCCTCGATTATGCGAATGGATTCTTCCCGCGTAAGATGGTCTCCGGATTCAGGATAACCGGAGAAATCGTAATCATCTTCTGTCAATTTGATGGGCTGATGTTTGTTGATATCGCCAACATTCCGCGCCGGATATTGTTTCCAGAAAAGTGGTGAGTACTTTTTGACAAATATGCTTCTTTTCTCGCTGAAGGATATCAGAGCCTCTTTTCCATAAAAGAAATAGAAGAAAATTGTGGAGATAAATGCATTTCCTCCTTGATTCCTCCTGAGATCGATGATCAGGTTTTCCGTCTGGTTCTCTTTCATTACTTGAACCAGTTCCCGGCATAACTCGGTGGCGGAGGGTATTCCTGCAACAACATTCTTATGCCCTGCAGGCACGGATTTACCATTGTATTTCTCATAAAGACGGTTTGCCAGATCCTTCCGGCGGGATCCTTTGAGGGCAGTTTCCATCTCAAAGGATTCTCTATAGGTGTACATGTTTTCGATCAGTAGAAGGGCTGTCTTCTTTTCCTCATCCATGAACCGGTATACATAATTGCTTTTTTCGGTAGACGGCAGTGTAACAGAGGTTGAGGCCGTAATCATCTGATCTTGCCCTACCTTATTGGAATGCAAGGTAAGCTCGATCTCACTGCCTTCCGGGTCCACTAAAACTACATGAATCGAATCGCCATTCCACTGCGGAAGCACGTATTCCATCCTTTTCTTATGCCAGAGAGAGCGGTCATACCCCAGATTGCGCATCAGTTGATATTCATTGTCACACCCTTTTATCCGGGCTTGACGTTTGATCAGTTCATCAATTGGGAGATTTTCCACAGATACCAGTTTAGATCCGATCAGATGCTGATGCGCAAAATCAATCACACCTGCAACATAGAAGAAATCTTCCACTATCCGGAAATAGAGTGGTATTCCCCCGGGAGACTGACTGTTCAGGTGATAGGGTTCCCATAATGCAGTATGTCCGTCTCCAACCGCCGCCATAAACGGGCACAGGTGATGGTAAAACTCAGTTTTTGTCAATCCGTCTTCGGGTATAGTCCGGATCACATTCTGCATTCTCCGGTGAAAAGCAATCTTGCCGCCGCCGTGAAGATAGGGATCAGGGTGAGTGCTTTCCAGGATAGAAACCATTTGCCTCACATCATCAACCAGAAATTGCCGGCTGATCTTCCGGCGCGTGGTCACTTGAAAAAGACTGACCACCGGTTTCCAGACTGTAGTTATGGCAACGGCCACACATATACACCAGGCGACTGCTCTGAGCCATTTTGATTTAACGAATTGGGTTGTCAGTCCCAGGAAGGTGCCAAACCCCATAAATATGGCGAAACTGGTTTGAAGATGCCGGGTGGTAAGGCCAAACCACAAACTCATACAAATGCCCCAGATCAGCCAAAAGACCAGGGGGCGATACCTCTTCAACAAAGTCCTGATGCCCATAGTCTGAGATCTGACATTCAGTTTCATCCTTCATCCCTTCCCACTCAAGAATTCGAACTGGTCTGGTTTCAACGGCTTATGCATGAATTATCATACCATCGTTAACCTCTTTCTTAGAAATCGTTGACATCAATCGAATCTCAGAATGGTCCGGCATGGACTTACAGGGAGCGTAATGAATGATGGGCCAAGCGTCAAACGAAATACTAGGAACAGTGGGGCTGTTCCGCGTCTGACCGCTCACAGGCCGAATGGCGCGATTCCTTTCCTGTGAGAAACACCGAGACAGCACTTACACTCCGGGCACAAGTAGATGCAACGCTTGCCCAAGTCACCCTTTACCTGCTGAAACCACAGTTTTGTAAGCTGCTTCCTGCAATATGGGCAGACAGGTGCTACTTCTTCTTTTCTCTCGAAAGTGACCATCACATACCTCGATTTTCAGCAGCCAAAACTCTCAAACATCTCCCTTTTCAGAGATCAGCAGCGACAAGTATCCCTGCTTTGGCACTTGCCGCTTCAAGCTGATTCTGGCCCTCACGGTTTGCAGGAGCTTTTCCGAAGGCGGTCGCAGACCGCCTTCGGAAGGTATGCTCACATTCAGTTCTGCTGACGAACCGTTTTAGAGATCAGTCTTCAAGCTCTGCAAGTTCCTCGCGCGTTACATCCCGTGTACTGAGATCGCCGAAGACGACGCGATACGTATCGTCGCCAGTTTTCCAGCGGAAGAGCACAGCCTCGGGTGACTCGGCCGAAACCCTGTCACCGTAATAGGCCGGCTCCTTACCCTCCTTTTCCAGGGTGGTATACATCAAACCTACGCTATCGACCTTCATGAGCCTGGCAACAAGTTCCTTGCTCGGCTCCGGAGAACCGGGCGGGAACTTCCTTCTGAGCGCCGGGGCTATTGCGTTGGCGACCGTCATAGTCTTGAGAGTCGGTGGGTACTTGCCGTCGACAAATTCTGCGAACAGTCTCAGGACCTCGATGATCTCCTCGGCCTCCCGGCCCGTTTCCCATTGGCCCTGGACCAAGAGTTCGAAGTCATCCGGAATCTCCGGTTTGAGCAGGGCCGGATCGATTTCGGTGTTCCAGTGAAAATTGTCATAGATTGTCTTCATCGAGGTCTTGCCGTCTTTGGATGATCCGGTGGCGATCAGTCGTATAGGAAATTCACTTTTTTCGTCAACCCAAAGCTGAACAGTGGTCTCGTCGAACATGCCACCACTGATAAACGATCCCATCTTCGTACCCAGTTTGGGATCAGAGACCTCGATGCCCCAGGACGGGACGCCGTCGATGGTTTGACGTCCCAACTGGATGTAGTCGCGTTCGAGCATGGCCTTGAGTATTGTTGCCGGGTCGCCGTTTTCCTCGCTCATCTTCTTCATCTGTTCTTCGCCGATCGTTACCTCGATGTACTTCTTCTGATCCAGCATGAGTGAGGTGAGGACACGGTCCTCGAAAAGAAGGTATATTCGTGATTTTTTCGTCCCATTGGGAGCCTGTACCGAGGCGTCGATGCGGACGGCGTTTTGCTCATAAGAGAGTGTAACGTCCTGTATGATGTGGGTTACATAGTCTTCCGGTGTCAGCGGCATGCCTTTGATATCCGCTGTGATCCGGTAGGTTCCGGACTTGATCTCTTCGAGACGTTTAACAACTTCGGCCCAGACAATGCCTGACGTCTTGTCGAATAAATTCAGCGCAAGAAACGCCGCCAGCATTATCACCGCCGCTGCGGCCAGTTTTGATGTTCTACCTTTCATGATGGTTCTCCACACTCCGACAGTGTGAACTGCCGGTTGGAGCCGATGTTTTGGGAAAGCGTTCAGGAGCTGTCTTTTCAGCTCGTCACGATGCCCAGAATCCGGCGCATCGAACGGAATATCCTTCACATATTCTTCTATGTATCTTTCGTTGTCGTTCATCATATCGACCCTCTGCTATTGGTCGCGGTGTTTAGAGTCTTGCGCAGCTTTGCAGTTGCACGCGAGAGCAGACTGCGTACTGTAGAGGGCTTCTTTCCCAGACAAGCGGCTATTTCGGTTAATTTCATGTTCTCGAAAAAACGCAGTGTGATGACAGTCTGGTACTTTGGCTTTAGGCTCAACAGAGCCTGTTTCAACATTATCTTCCGTTCGAGCAACTCGGCGTCGCAATCGATGGCGATGTCGAATTCGGCCCGACCGTTTTTCACAACTTTTTTCATTGCTTCGGTCCTTCTTCTGACGTCCCGAAGATGATCGTTAACGGCATTGGTGGCGATGCGAAGCAGCCAGCTTCTAAAGTCTATTGCTGTTCCATCAAAGGAATCCAGGTTGTGCATAACCTTGAAGAAGACAGTTGAGGTAACATCCTCGGCCGAGTGGCGGTCAAACAACCGGCGCACGCAATAGCGAAAGACATTGTCGTAATGCATCAGATAGAGCTGGGCAAAGGCGTCAGGGTCGCTGCACGCCCTTTGGACCAGACCAACATGTTCGCTTTCGCTAACGGTCAAATTTGCCTGCCTCTGCTGTCGTTTTCTGCCTGTTTCAACTGTCATCGCGATTATAAACGCACGGCCGGAGCAAAACGTTGCAAAAAATTCGGAAGAATCTGGTGGAAACCGGCTTGTCCATCCCAATCACCGAACCGGACCCGGCCAGCGGTAGGATGGGCAACTCGCTTGCCCATGCTGTCAATGTCTACCCAACCGCGTGGGCAACAAGTTGCCCGCCCTGATTGCGGCGACCAGCTATTGAGCCGGACCGGGCCAATTCAGGTGCCTGTGCAGGAATTCGAACGTTCCTTGGCCGTTAATGGTATGGGGGCCGGCAAACCATTCGATCTCGCACTTGCCGCCGATGCCGAGCCGGGCCTGATACAAATGGCGAACCTTGGCAAACTCGTATCCGACGCTTTCATCGGGAGCTACGCCGTCGAAATGGCCTCGCTCGACCATGAACGGGCGCGGCGCAATCAACGCCGCCATTTCGGCATAGTTGAAGGTGTTGCCCAGGTCGAACTCGAAGATTTCATACTCGCCGGTCCAGACATAGCTGTAGGGACTTCGGGTCGAGGCGTTCTTCCAGATCCACTCGTTGAAGTCGGCAGAGCAGATCGACAGACAATAATTGCCGACCAGCGGCGGTACGCGCATCGCCGTCTTGCCGCCGTAGGACAGGCCGTAGAACGCTATACGGTCGGGATCGACGTAGGGGAGCGAACAGAGCCAGTTGACGATCTGCTGGTGCTGCGGCACAATGATCGAGAACAACGTCTTTTTGATAGGGTTGGCCTTTCGCTGCAGCGTGCGAAACCGGTCCTTGAATATGTACAGGTTCTGAGGCGCAAATGTCACAAAGCCGCGTTCGGCCAGTTTGGCGGCATAATCATGGTACGCCCTGTGATCGCCCGTAACTACGTGTTGTGGTCGGCCCTCCAGCCCGTGCTGACAAACAACAACGGGGCGTTCTTCGCCGCGTTTGATATCTTTGGGAACGAGCAGAATTCCGTATGCGATCACATCGGGCAAGACGTCCATCACCACCTCGTATCCGGCATACTTCGCCTCGTCGTATGCCAGGCGAGAGCGCACGTTCGGGACTGCAAGATCATAGTCGAATCTGCCGATCACATCCTCATAGAAATACTCACGATACCATTCAACCGTCTTCTTAAACTTCTCTAACGTATTCGTGTCGAGTTTTGAGAAGAATTGCTTACGGACATGTGCGCTTTCATTCAACAGCCATTGATTGTGTCGATCGAGTTCGTGAATCTGTCGCTCCTGGCGAGCCCTCAAATCGAACGATTTGGCCAGACACCGAGGGGCCTTGCCAGAAGGCGCGAGCTCGCCGCCTCCTACGGATTGCAGCAACGCGCTCAATGCCTCACCACTGCCATACGGGCCGGCTCCGTTGCCGCTGACGAGCAGTCTGATGTCAGTTTCAAATCTCGACCGGGAAACAAGTTCTTTCAACCGTTGAACCTCCGAGCGGACACTGTCGAGTTCGGGCGTTGCAAGCCGGCCCGGCGCCGCGCGCGTGCCCGGAGGGACGACCACCTCCGGGCCTCCTGCCGCTTCGATGATAAGGGCCCGAGGCACCACCATGCTCGCTATCTCTGCGTCGCCGAATTCTTCAAGAAGCCCGAACACGTTGCGATCGATCGGCTCACGCCACACGTCCTGACGCAAGTCAAAGTAACCGCTCACACAGACTGCGTCGATTCGAGTATCAATCGCACCGGCATACAATGCGGTCAATCCGCCTTCGCCCCATCCGATGACACCGATCTTCGTATCTTGCTTCGCGAACCAGTCCACCGCCGCGAGTACCTTCTGCAGCTCATAGCCGATCACGTGCCGGCCCATTTCAAATGCCGACCGGTAAAGAAATTCGCGATTGGTCAATGTCACATTGCGACTGCCGCCGGGGACCGTCCGCTTGACCATCCGGCGGCTGATCAACGCCGGAACGAGGACTCTGCAGCCGCTCTCGGCGAGTCTGCGGGCAAACTGCGAACCGGCGCCGACGCCCTCGATCAATCCAGCGAGCATCTCAGGCGACTGATCGGCGTCTGGAATTGCGACAATGTCTGCCACGTGCGTGCCTTTTGTCGGCACAAGCAGCAGGCCCTCACCGTGGACGTCTCCAAAGGCAGGCCACCGCACGGCATACACATCGTAGCCATCGCCCCGACCGACCAGCGCCGGCCGCTCGGTTGTGCCGACTAGCTGCGGCGAGTCGAAAGCGACGCGCTCGTCCCGCACACCTGTTATGTGCGCTAATCTCCGGCGATTGGGTTCAACAGATGCCGCATAGGCGGAGGGCGAAGAGAAATCACAGTCCCAGTGGCGCTTGCGTCGCTCGACTGATTTGGCAAGCTCGCCGAGCAGGAATCTATCGACCCCGGCGACTAAGTGAGAAGCAATATCCCCTTCGAGTCTCAGCAGCTCTGTACCTGCCATCCGGGATGGCGGTTGGGCAACCGTCACCGCAGGGCAAGCCATAACCAATGCACATGCGGTGAAGATTGCAGTTGTCTGTCGATTCATAAAATGACCTCCTTAGTTTGTCCGATCGGCCAATCTGCACAGGATCTGGACGTATCGCCGATGAAAAAGCTAAACGAATGGAAGGACAATGGCAAGTATCTTCTGTATAATGGCTGACGGCCGTGGATTTGAAAATACTGCTTATGAAGGAGAAAGAGATGAGCAAGACATCGAGATTCGCTCTGCTGTGTACAGTCGTCGCCCTAGTCATAACGTCCGGTTGCCAGACCGCAGATTCTTATGCGGGCTCCTCGGAGATTTACGACACCGTTATATATGGCGGCACGGCAGCGGCCGTGTCGGCGGCGGTCCAGGTCCGGCGCATGGACAAGACCGTCGTCATCGTATGTCCCGAGAAACATCTCGGCGGACTCACGGCAGGCGGACTCGGCTGGACTGATTCGGGACGTAAGGAGGCCGTCGGCGGTATTTCACGTGAGGTCTATCGCCGCATCAAGAAGCACTATGACAGATCGGAGGCCTGGGTACATCAAAGACGCGAAGAGTATTCCCGGTATCGCGTCGATGATGACGCCATGTGGGTCTTCGAGCCGCATGTGGCCGAGCGGACTTTCGAGCAGCTTGTGGCAGAGTATGATATCCCGGTCTTCCGAAACGAGTGGCTGAATCGCAAGGGCGGCGTCAAAAAGAGCGGCACGCGAATCGTTTCGGTCACAATGCTCAGCGGCAAGACGTACAAAGGCAAGACGTTTATCGATGCGACGTATGAGGGCGATCTTATGGCATCCGCCGGCGTCAGTTTCCATGTGGGCCGCGAGGGCAATGACGTCTACGGAGAGACTCTCAACGGCGTCCAAACTCGAAACGCCGTCAGTCACCAATTTGAAGAGCCGGTTGATCCTTATGTCAAAGCGGGCGTTTCCGAAAGCGGCCTGCTGCCGAGAATACACGCGGGTAGTCCCGGCAAGGAAGGCGAAGGCGACCACCGCGTTCAGGCTTATTGCTATCGGATGTGCCTGACGAAGGTCGTCGAGAACCGCGTCCGTTTTCCGAAGCCCGCCAATTACGATCCGATGCAGTATGAGCTGCTCGCGCGGTATCTCGACAAGGGTTGGCGAGCTATCTTCGCCAAGTTCGATCCTGCACCGAACGCCAAGACCGATACGAACAATCACGGCGCTTTCTCAACCGACAACATCGGCACCAATTACGACTATCCCGAGGCGAGCTACCAGCGGAGGCATCAGATACTCAAGGAGCATGAGGACTATCAGAAGGGGCTCATGTGGTTCCTCGCCTACGATCCACGGGTCCCCGTTGACGTGAGACAGAAGATGAGCCAGTGGGGTCTGGCAAAGGATGAATTCACCGACAACGGCAACTGGCCCCATCAGATATATGTCCGCGAGGCAAGGAGGATGGTGAGCGACTTTGTCATGGCCGAGCCCTACCTCAGGCGGCAGAAACCGACGCCAAAACCCATCGGCATGGGTTCCTACAACATGGATTCCCACAACGTCCAGCGATACGTCGATGCCGGTGGCCACGCCCGCAACGAGGGTGATATCCAGATCAACCCGGGTGGACCTTACCAGATTTCATATGACGCGATTGTGCCCAAGACTGCAGAGTGCACAAATCTGCTGGTACCGATTTGCCTGTCGTCGTCGCACATCGCGTACGGCTCGATTCGAATGGAGCCGGTCTTTATGATTCTCGGTCAGTCCGCCGCCACGGCTGCGTCACTTGCGATAGACGATCGGCTCGATGTGCAGGATGTCGATTATTCGAAGCTGCGAGCACGGCTTCTTGCCGACGGGCAGGTCCTGAGCATACGCTAAATTGCATCACGACCGTAGGCTCTTTCTGAAAAGTCCATCGTTGGCCCGAGAGCGAGCGGTTTTTCGCATGGCAAAGACGGCGAAGCAGGCGATATTGGTTTTATCGTCGATGCAGCCGGATGTAGCCAAGCGGAAAACAAGCCGCTCGAAGCCAGATCGAGTTTTCAGACAGAGCCTAGAAAGGATAGTGCTATGTTTGGAGTCAAATTGCCTGTAGCCTCAGTCAGTCTGCTTTTGTTCTGCCTGACTGCAGCAGCGCGCAGCGATGTGTCCTCGTCTGCGGCTGCGGGCCCGCCCGGTGTAACCGACGTATTGGTAGACGGCGAAAACTGTCGCGGTGCGCACGTCACGACCCGCCCGCATAATCGCAAGGTGGTTTACCACGCACCGAGCGGAACCTGGTTCGTCTTCTACGGTACAGGCCACTGGATGGACAAACTGGGCAACGCCGGGGGCGATAAGGAATTGATCGCCTGGCGCGCCTCAAAGGACGGCAAGATCTTCAGCGAGTTTGCGCCGGCCGTGGTGGGCAACGGCCACTCCAGTTCTACGGACGTGCTGCTAGTCGGCGACCGGATATATCTTTCAGAAACGCGATGGGGATACTGGCGTCAAAAAGCGGGCATCCCCTGGAAAAAGGACGGCAAACCATTTTACTATCGCAGCACTCCGGAGCGGGCGATGTTCTTTGTGCCCTTCGAGGTTTTCCCGTTCGATATAGCCGGCAACAGGCTGATCGCAGGCAATGAGGCGCAGGCACTGCCGGGTGACGCACACGTTGCCCACGGAGGACCTCACTACGGATCTATCACGCGCGACACCAACGGCTATGTGTGGGTGGCGGCCCGCGCCCAGAGCCCGGAGCACGGATGGCCTGCAACCTGGGTGGCGCGTACAGTGCACCCGGATGACATCACCGCCTGGCAGCCGCATCACGTGCTGTTCAAGAGTTCCGGACCGGGCACACATGCTCCGCAGACAATAGCTCTGGATGAGGGCCGGGTAGCCTGCCTGCTGTTCGTCAAACATGAGAAGATGACCGTCCTTTATCTCCGTGATCGCGATTCCGACGATTGGAGCGAGCGCCACGTGATCGGCAAAGGATATCAGAGCAAGCGGGCATGTGCCGTCTTCGATCCGGCTACTCGACGCCTCCACGTTGTCTACACAGACGCCCGGGGCGACGCTCGGCACAGAGCCCTACAAGCCCCGTACCGGTCCGGTGATTGGCTTCCGGAGCTGAACGAGCCGGGGACACTTGTGGCGGAAAAGGCCGGAGCCAACAGTGGGGACGACGATCTCAGTCTGTCCGTCAATCTGTCTCGAAGCCCAGGGCCCTTGGCATTGGTCCACAGAGGACCGGACTTGCGCCTGCACCTGAGGTACTACGACGGAAAGACTTGGTCGCCAAGTGACGTGAAGATAGGGCTTCAGGACGCAGACTGGACTTGCGACGAGGCATCTGCAGTCGCGGATTTTTCACACGGGTTGGGATTTGCCTACTGGTGCCAATGGAAAGATCCGGCGGTCAGAGAGCAGAAGGACAAAATTGGGCAATTGCGTTTCTGCCTGGTAAGAGATGTTTGGGCCCTGTTCGAGAAGTAACCGGGGCGCGTTATGCGCAGCGTCTACTTGCTCATCCACCGAATCGTTTCGCGGTTGACTCTTGTGAATCCGTCAATTGCCTCGGCGTCGACCTTGTCCTGTTCGCTCCGCAGGCCGCGGCGACGGACGCGGTTGGCAAGATACGCTCCACAGAGATGAAATCCTACACACTGAGGCATGTCCCTGAGCACGCGCATGACCTCTCCGTAAGCGTCCGGATCGGGATGACGATGTTCGTCAGGGTCTCCTGGATCGTGGGCTTTCGCGCCAACCGAACTGTCGGCCAGTAGGACCGGTCTGTCGATGAGCCTGGCCCAGTAGCCGAGCTTCTCATCGACAACTTCAGCTCGGCCAAAACATTGAAAGCTCAGGATATCGACATAGGGTATCGCGGCTCTGACCACCTCTTGGGGCAAAGGCGCCTTTGCTTCGTAGCGATCGGCGAATATCAGGTGGTTCCTGTCATATCGCCGGATCGCATCGTGAGTGATCTTGTAGTACCGACCGGCCAATTGCGTCAGCTCTTCGTGCCCGGCCTGCGATTTTAGTCTGGCCGGGTCGAATAGAGGTCCTTTCCATGTGTTGTCCTTGCGGATGTGCACCCAGGTGGGGCAATCGCTGTAGAAATACCCGATGAGCTTGGGATCGTCGGCGAGCCGGCCGCAGTGGGCACGGGCAACGTAGTCGCACCACTGCTCGAATCCCTTGCTGTAGAAGTCAGGATTCTTTGTTTCGACCTCCCACTGATGAAAGTCCACAAATGGCAGCATGTGACAGTAGGGCATGTCGAGCCACTGATACTCTTCAAAAGTGAAATTGCGCGAATGCCGGTGGTTCAGGGCCTCCCTGGTCACGACCTCCTGTACCCATCCGACGGTGTTGAAGCCCCAACTCCGCAGGTCCTTTCTGACCTGCTCGAGCCATTTGGCCATGCTGTTGTCGTACTTTTCGCGCCAGATGTGCGCGTTTTCTCTGTAACGTAGCGTCGCCGAATCGATATGATTCAACCCGATTGAGAAGAACTGCTCGCCTTCGGGGCAAATGAACCACCATCGCCCGTTGCTCTTGCCGATCGTGAAGAATCCCTTGGTGTTGACCTGCGTGGTCTGGCCGGCGGCTGCAATGCTTTTAGAAGAATGCAGAGGTTGGCCGACAAGCGCCGCCGCCGTCAGCGCGCCTGTGTGCCTCAAGAGATTACGACGTGATATGGTTTCCATAGATACTTCCCCTTCATTTAGAATAGCCACAACTTCACGGCGATCACATTATCTTAGCCGGGACTGAAACACTTGGCAATACCTCAGGTGCATTAGGCTCTGTCTGAAAACTCGATCTGGCTTCGAGCGGCTTATTTCCCGCCTGGCTGCATCCGGCTGCATCGACGATAAAACCAATATCGCCTGCTTCGCCGTCTTTGCCAGGCGAAAAAACGCTCGCTCTCGGACCGACGACGGAGTTTTCAGACAGAGCCTAGGTAAGGAAGATGTTGGTGAGGTGGAATGTGAACCTATGTTGCTCAGTTGGCTTGATTTTTTGGCAGGCATATAGTAGCATCAGTTGGTTGCGGCGGCGTAGCCGTCAGAAGCCGGTATAAATAGTCTGGTTGGAAGATGACTGATAACATAACAAGAGCAGCGGTGTTTCTACTTTGTTGGATGCTGGGCTTCTGTGCAACAGGATGCGACAAGAAAGATGCCCCGGGCACAAACAAACGTCTGACCCTTGCGGTAATCCCCAAAGGCACGATTCACGAATTCTGGAAGACCGTCCATGCCGGCGCCGAGATGGCCGGACGGGAAAGCGGCGTCGATATCCTCTGGAAGGGCTCTCTCAAAGAGGACGACCGCGAGGCTCAAATCTCCGTCGTGGAAAACATCATGGCCAGAGGGGTCGATGGAATTGTCCTCGCGCCCCTCGACGACGCGGCTTTGCGCCGACCCGTTGACGAAGCGATGCAAAGTAACATACCTGTGGTCATTTTTGATTCGGGCCTTCAGGGAGACAACTATGTGAGCTATGTGGCCACCGACAACTTCAAGGCCGGACAGCTTGCCGGCGAGCACATGGGCAAGCTGCTCGAGGGCAAGGGCAAAGTCATAGTCCTGCGCTATGCGGAAGGATCCGACAGCACTACCAAACGTGAAGACGGTTTTCTCAATGCGATTGAGGGCTTTGAGGATGTTGAAATTGTTAGTTCCAACCAATACGCAGGGGTGACGACCGCCAGCGCGCTAAAGGCGGCGGAGAATATACTCTCACGATTCAGCCAAGCCGATGGAGGCCTGGAAATCGACGGTATCTTCTGTGCGACCGAGCCGACAACCTTGGGGATTCTGCGTGCGTTGCAGGATACGGGCTTGGCCGGGAAGATCAGATTCGTCGGCTTTGACAGCTCTGAAAAAATGATTGCCGCCCTGCGAGCCGGTGAGCTGGACGGCTTCGTGGTACAGAATCCCATGAGGATCGGCTATCTCGGCGTCAAGACTCTCGTCGAGCATCTGCGGGGCGGACGTCCCGCACGGCGAATCGATACCGGCTCGACCCTGATCACCGAGGAAAATCTGGACCAATCTGAAATCCACGACCTGCTCAATCCCGATCTGGCCAAGTGGCTGAAATAGGAGACTCGCCGAAGACCCCGCTGGCGGTAATACTCTTCGCAGCGAAGGCCGCTATATCCAAAATCAATTCCTGCGATTATACTCCCGGCATACTGTGATGAGAAACGCTTTTTCCAAATCCGTTCGTCAGGCTATTGCAGGCCCCTGCTTTCGCAGGGGGAGCCTGCCCCCGCGCAAGCGCGGGGTCTGGCCCTTGTACGGCGCCGCGTTTGCGATGGCGATGGGTTTAAGCGTGTTGTGGACAGCCATCCCGTTCATCGTGCGGAACATCGGTGGAACCGAAGACCATGTGGGATATGCCTTGGCCGCCAACATGTTCGGCTATCTGTTGTGTCTACTGCTTGCCGCGGCGAAGTTACACCATCTCAACCCGCGGCGCACGACTCGCACGGCCGCAGCCGCTATGTTCTTAGGCACGTTCGTGATGCTAGCTGTGGTCTGCTATGCAGTGGCGGGCAACCAACGCGGTAGGCTTGGCCTCATTTGGACAATGATCGCCGCCGGGACAGTCGCCGGAGGGGCAATGTCGCTTTTCTGGCCTTATCTGATGGCCTGGGTCTCGGCCGATTACGAAGGCGCCGCTCTAAACCGTCGGCTTGGAACTTACAACGGCATGTGGTCGTCGGCAGCAATCCTGGGGCCCATGATAGGTGGTGTAATCGTAGATGTGAGCACCTCAGGGCCGGTTGCGGTGAGTGTGTCATGCCTGGCGATTTGCTTTGTTCTGCTCTACCTTTCTCATGATGGGTCCGCCGGCACCGCGGCTTCGTCAAGATCAATTGATGCCATTGAAACACAGTATGATCGAAGACTACTGCTGCGGTTGAAGTGGATGGCTCGGATAAGCTTGTTTTGCTCGTGGCTCTGGTTTAGTGTGGCCCGCACGCAATTTGCACTTCAGTTCACCGCTATGGGATTCTCAGAAACACAGTTCGGGATGCTTCTAACGACATTCGGAATCTGCAACTTCCTGATGCTGACCGGGACAGGGCACTTTGCTTTCTGGCATTTCAAACCACTGTTGCTCTTTGGCGTTCAGCCTGCTCTGATCGCATCTGTTTTTCTGCTTATCCACGGCCGGACGTTCGAGGCCTTTGCTCTGTCATTTGTGATCCTGGGATGCGCCTTTGGCTTTTCCTTCAGCTCGCACATGTATTACGGCGTATGCGGCGCCAGGAAACGTTCGAGACAGATGGCGATTCACGAAGTGACCATCTCAATTGGCGTCGTCGTGGGCTCGGCATCGGGGGGATACCTGGCCCGTCATTGTGGAGCTTCCTACCCTTATTTGTTCGCCTTGGGCATTCTGGCTCTCGGGCTTGTCGCTCAGGTGGCAATATGTGTCTTTCTCAGGGAGAATTGAGTTCTCGCTCGCCTGTGCTGTAGATTCACAATTCTTCATTCTCTTACCCTCGGCTGCGGGTCTTTGGAGGAACCGCGCCAGATCCACAATCTCAATACAGAAAGCCAAAAAAAACGTTACGGCCACGACGCAAGGTGGCACTTTTATATAGGCTCTGTCGGAAAACTCGATCTGGCTTCGAGCGGCTCATTTTCCGCCTGACTGCATCCGGCTACATCGGCGATAAAGCTAATATCGCCTGCTTCGCCGTCTTTGCCATGCGAAAAACCGCTCGCTCTCGGGCCGACGACGGAGTCTTCAGACAGAGCCTAGCTTTGTGAGCCAAATGAGTGAATCGATTTTACAGAACCCATTATCGAAAGGGTCAAAACAAACAGGTCGTTTTTTGTTGGAGGATTAGATCATGAAGGAACCAAGAAAGAAATCAATATTGGCTTGTACACTGGTATTGTTGTTTGGCGCCGCACACGTCGCGCTAGGCGTTACGGTTGCACCAACCGTAGTTCATCCAACCAACGACATCTGCGATCAAGCGACACCGGTCGGTGACGTAACAAACCTGCCATTCAACACAACAGGGGCGCGTTTCGGCGGCCGAGGCCTATGCATGAGAAGTCCGAACATCTGGTATTGCTACCGCGCCGGCTGCACCGGCGATGTCACCGTCAGCCTGGCCGGCAGCAGCTACGACACGATGCTCGCCGTCTACAACGGGTGTGAGTGTTTCCCAACATCGGATGATCTGATCGCCTGCAATGACGATTCCCACTCAAGTTTCCAATCGGAGGTCATATTCGCTGCGGTCGCTGGAGGCCAGTATCTGATCGAGGTTGGGGGCTACGGCTCGGCGCAGGGCCGGGGTGTAATAACCATCAAATGCGAAGGAGACCCAGTGCCGCCACCATCCAAGGACGATTGCTCTAACGCCAGGTCGATCGGCGAGGTGACAGATATGTCTTTTGATACCAGTGGTGCGGATTTTGACGGTCCCGGCCTCTGCATGATCAGCCCCAACATCTGGTACTGCTATACCGCCTCGTGCACCGGCGACGCCACTGTCAGCCTGGCCGGCAGCAGCTTTGATACGATGCTCGCCGTCTATAACGGCTGTGAGTGCTACCCGGCATCCGGTGATATAATCGAATGCAACGACGACGCCAACCAGGGCTATCAGTCCGAGATTACCTTCGCGGCGGTCGCCGGCAACCAGTACCTGATCGAGATTGGCGGCTACGGCTCCGAAACCGGCCAAGGTGTGCTGAATATCACTTGTGAGGGCCCGCCCCCACCACCGGCGTCCAAGGACGACTGCATCAATGCCAGGAGCGTCGGCGATGTGACAAATGTACCATTCGATACGACGAATGCGACCTTTGACGGCCCAGGCCTGTGCATGAGCAGCCCGAACATCTGGTATCGCTATACCGCCTCGTGCACGGGTGAAGCGTCTGTGAGCCTGCTGGGCAGCGCCTACGACACACAACTCGCCGCCTATGACAGGGCCAATTGCTATCCGGCGCCGGATGATCTGATCGCTTGCAACGATGACTCCAATTTCACCTACCAGTCGCAGGTCTGGTTCGCTGTGGTTGCGGGCAATCAGTACCTGATCGAGATCGGCGGCTACGCCTCCGAGACCGGCCAGGGTGTCTTGAGTATCAGTTGCGAAGGTACTACAAGTGCCGACAAACCCGATCTTGGAGATGCCCCGGACAGTACCAACAATTCGGGTAAGGTCATGGCGGCATACCCCTTCCCGTCCTCGGTCCCGGGCCGTTTCCCGACCGTCTTCGACGACGGCATCGCGGTCGGACCCTACGGACCGGTTCACCTGAACGACCAGGCAGTGGCGTTTCTGGGCAAGGCCATCACAGCAGAAACCGAGGCCGATGCCGGCCCCGACGCCGACGGCGTCAACAATCTCATCTCCACAGCCAACTCGGCCAACCATGACGGCGGCGATGACGCTGTCAAGATGCCGCTGAGCCTACCCCATTGTCGATGGGCCATGATCGACTATGAAGTCACTGTCGTCGAACCCGGCACCAATCTCTGGGTCAATGTCTGGCTCGACTTCAACCGCGACGGCGACTGGGACGACACGATAGACTGTGCCGCCGGGCGGGCACAGGAATGGGCCGTACAGAATCAGCTCCTGTTCGCTCTGCCTGCAGGACTTAATCATCTCACTTCGCCGGCGTTCCTGTCCTCGCATCGGACGAACGCCCCCGAACAAATCTGGATGAGAATCACCCTTTCGGAGCGGCCCTGGACGGGCGGCAGCAATCCCGGAACCCAGGGCAATGCCGGTTCCGGACCTTTGGACAAGTACCAGATCGGAGAAACGGAGGATTACTATTTCATTCCTCAGACAACCGACCAGGGTGAGTGCCCGCTGTGTCAGGACGTCAACGGCGACGGGATAATCAACATGCAGGACCTGGCAGCTCACGTCAACCTGTGGCTTGCAAATTGTCCATAACGTGCTTTGCCTAACATCCTTCCTAGTGTCAGGGCTGCGAGCAGACGAATGCTCGCAGCCGTCTCTTTGCGCCCGCCGTGTAGTTGTGGAGCAGAAATTCTCAGCTAATGGGCCCAGCGCGGCCTTCGGCCGCAACCAATTGTTTCTTGAACTACGAAACGCACGAAAGTGCGCTAAATCAAGAATTCTAGGCTGTTTCGCTGTGACATGTCACTCTTTAGAGTGTTCTGTTTGTGGAAGTCTTGCCCGCCACTTTTCGGCTTCTTCCGGCTTGTTCCAGGCTTCGTAAAGGGTGATGAGATCGTTCACACTTGTATTCGTAATTTCGTGATCGCCGCCGAATAC
>CAZLTY010000045.1:0-23628 GCA_964562575.1 uncultured Pirellulales bacterium | reverse complement strand
TAATAGCTGGCTCCCGGCAATTTGCTCGTGCCGTCGGGATTGCTGATTACCTCATTCACGATCGCCGAGAAGATATTGCCCAACGCGATCGATAGCAGGTTGATCGACTGGACCAGTGACTTCATTTTATTTGGCGCCTGGGTATAGGCGAACTCCAGGGCCGTAACGGAGACCATGACCTCGGCGCCGGTCAGGAAGATATAGGCGAAGAACTGCCATCCGATGGAAGGCTGGCCACCGTTCGCAATCTGAGTCTCAATCCACGTCGGGACAAGGAAACTGCCAGCCGTCAGGAACATTCCGATGCCGATTCGCCGCAGGGGTGTCATGGCCCAGAGCCGGTTCAGAGCCGGATAGATCAGGTACGAGAACGCGGGGATCAGAATCAAAACAAGGAAAGGATTCGCCGCTTGCATTTGAGCCGGTCGCCAATTGATCCAAAGCCATCTGAGTTTCATGTTCTCAGCCTGGAGCACCCATGAGGATTGCGATTGGTAGAACAACGCGAAAAACATCGCCACAAAGACGAAGACGATACAGAGTTTGCCCAGTGTGACGACCCCTTCTCTGTCAACCGTCTTAAGCCAATCGATCTTGCCGGAGGGCGGAATATGCACTAGCCTATTGCGGCCTACCCAGTAGGCCAGCAAAGCAACAACCATGAAGATCGCCGGGACACCGAAGCCCACCATGGGACCATACTTGTCCAACAGTAGCGGACAGAGAAACATCGAAACAGTTGCTCCCACATTGATCGAGAAGTAGAACCAGCTATAGAACCTCTCGATTAGATGCTTGTTAGAGGGGCCAAACTGATCTCCTACGTTCGCCGAGACACAGGGCTTGATAATTCCCGAGCCGATGGCGATCAATACAAGCCCGGCGGTCAATCCCAGCCGCGTGTGGTCACAGGCTAAGGTGAAATATCCCACACAATAGACTATTGAGAACAAGATTATGGTCTTGAACTTGCCAAGCCAGGCGTCGGAGATCACCGCACCGACGATAGCCATAACATAGACCGCCGCGGTGAACCAATGAAACCACGCCGTTGCTGTTTCATCCGCCATAACGCTCAGCACGCCGTTCGGGCCCATGAGATACTTAGTCATAAACACCATGAGGATGGAAGTCATGCCGTAGAAGGCGAATCTTTCCGCGGCCTCATTGGAGAGAATATAGGGAATGCCGGAAGGCATCTTCTTCGAGGGAAGCGGTGCGGTAAGGTATTTGCTTTCAGTCATAGTGCGATATAGTATCTGTATCACGATCCGAGTTCAAAGAAGAAATAGGCAACCAAGAGAAATAATTGACGGGCGAATATGGTCGGTTTCAGAAGCTGCTTGCTTTAGCCAATTGCGGGTGATAGTATTCTTTGGACAAAAGAAGTCTGGAAACAACAATGGCAACATATGAATTGACGTAAGGCTATCAGGATGCCAGATTATCAGGGTGCAGGTTATCACCGAATCAGCAGATCAGGCAAGAGAAACAACCCGCCGGCACTCACCTGATATCCAGATAGCCTGGTAACCACAGACTGATTTCCTGATATTCGGGTATCCTAAAATACGAATTCCTACAGATCATATTTAAGGGGAGCATGAAGGTATGAAGACTCTGTCGACTCTGGTCGTGACGCTAGCGGTAAGTGTTGCTCTTCTCGGCTGCACATCTAATCAAAAGGAGAAACAGTTGCAGGAATTCATCAGCACACACGTCGAAAAAGTCAAGCCGATGCACAAAGAGACGAATCTTGCCTACTGGGACGCGGCTACCAGCGGCAAGGCCGCCGACTATGAGAGAGTCAGCGAGTTGACGCTGAAGATTCGCCAGGTCTACAGCGATCCTGAGGATTTTGCGTTTCTCAGGGATTTGAAAGAATCCGGGCAGGCAAGGAAGCCCGTATTGGCCAGGCAGTTGCGCATGCTGCATAATGCGTACCTGGGCAACCAGATCGACCCCGAACTGTTGAAGGAGTTGGTCGATCTCGGCACGGAAATCGAGAAGAACTTCAGCACTTTTCGCAGCACCATCGAAGGGGAAAAAGTCACCGACAACGAGATCAAGGAGATTCTGAAAGACCGAACCGACTCGGCCGAGAGAAAACAGGCATGGCTTGCCAGCAAGCAGGTTGGAGCGGTGGTAGCCGACGATATCATCCGATTGGTCAAACTGCGGAACCGAGCGGCGCAGAAGCTGGACTTTGACAATTTCCATACTCTATCGCTGGCAACTGCCGAGCAGGATGTCAAAGAGCTGGACCGGATTTTCGACGAACTCTACGAATTGACCAACGAGCCTTTTGCGACGCTGAAAGCCGATCTGGATCGCATATTGGCGGCTAAGTACGGCGTAGCCAAGAGTGAATTGATGCCCTGGCATTATCACGACCCGTTCTTTCAGGAGACGCCTATGGTGTACGACCTGGACCTGGACGGCTACTACGAGGATAAAGACGTCAAGGAGCTGGCGATAATCTTTTTTGCCGGCATTGATTTGCCGGTCGAGTCAATACTTGACGACAGCGATTTGTACGAGCGCGAGGGCAAGAATCCACACGCTTTCTGCACGGACATTGACCGCGCCGGGGACGTACGAATTCTGTGCAACCTCAAGAACAACGAGACCTGGATGGAGACAATTCTGCATGAGCTGGGTCACGCGGTCTACGACAAATACCAGGATCCGGAGGTGCCGTACCTGCTCAGAGAACCGGCACACATTTTTGCGACCGAAGCTATAGCGATGTTCTTCGGCAGGCTCAGCCGCAACGCGGCCTGGATGCAGCAAATGCTGGAGTTGCCAGATGAGCAGCGAGAGGAAATCGAAAAAGTAAGCGGCAAGTACGCGCAGCTCAAACAGCTCATTTTCGCACGATGGGCCATGGTGATGTATAATTTTGAAAAGCAGCTTTATGCAAATCCCGAGCAGGACCTGAATGCACTGTGGTGGCGGACGGTCGAGAAATACCAGTTCGTGAAAGAACCGGCGGGTCGTGACGAGCCCGACTGGGCCGCCAAGATTCATTTTGCCATCGCTCCCTGTTATTACCATAACTATTTGTTGGGTGAGTTGTTGGCATCTCAATTGCACAATCACATTGTCCACCAAGTTCTGAAGCTCGAATCAGACAAAGACGTCAGTTATGTCGGAAAGAAAGAGGTCGGAAATTTCCTGACGAAGAAAGTGTTCGAAGCCGGGGCGGTATATGAATGGAACGACATGATCAGGCGTGCGACCGGCGAACCCTTGCGGCCTAAGTACTTTGTCACGCAGTTTGTTGAGTGACACCTGTACCTTTTTGGACGGGCGCGAGCCTGGTACGCAGGGGCCGTATTTGCAGCCGGATATTCTTTGGGAGACAAGTATGAACAATAACGGCAACGCACCACAGGAACTGACAGTCAGGGTCATTCTGTTCGGCATATTACTGGCGGCGATCTTGTCGGCGGCAAACGCCTACCTGGGACTCTTCGCCGGGATGACCGTCTCGGCGGCCATACCTGCGGCCGTGATCGCGCTGGGAATCATGCGATTTTTCCGAGGTAGTACAATTCAGGAGTGCAACCTGATCGGCACTTGCGCCTCGGCCGGCGAGTCACTCGCGGCAGGCGTCATCTTTACGCTGCCCGCCTTGTTGTTCCTGGGCTTCTGGGAGGAGTTCAACTACTTCTGGGTCGCCATCATTGCCGGTTTCGGGGGGCTGCTGGGTGTGTTGTTCACGATCCCGCTACGGCGATCGCTGATTGTCGAGGGCGATCTGAAATTCCCCGAGGGCGTCGCCACGGCCAAGGTGCTTGAGGCCGGTCATAAGGACGCCGGCGGGATCTGGTACATTGTCAAGGCGGCCCTGGCCGGCGCATTGTTCAAAGTCGGTGCCAACGGCATCGGTCTCTGGCCCGAGATCATGCAGGGGGCGGCACGCGTGAAAGGCTCGATCGCGTATTTCGGCTCGAACTTGAGCCCGGCCCTACTTTCGGTCGGCTACATCGTCGGCCTCAATATCGCCATATTGATTTTCCTGGGCGGCGGTGCCAACTGGCTGGTGACCATTCCGATCGTAGCCTCCCAGAACGAATGGCCCGAGTACCAGCTTCTCAACAGAAATGTCCCTGACGATTGGAATCTCTCGGACGCTGGGTATGGGATCATAGATCCGAACGATCCAAACATGTGGGATGCAGACGCAGATGAGCCCCGCCAATGGAATGTATTTGTACAGGAATGCAAGACAGCCGATCCGAACGCTTCGACACAGGAGATCGAAGAAGTGCTCAGCCACAACGCCGAGGTCGAAACCGCACTCGGCACACCAGTCGAAGCGCTTGACTATGCCGAGAAGATATGGTCCAAGCGTACCCGCTATATCGGGGTGGGCGGAATGCTCCTCGGCGGTTTGTGGACAATCTATCATTTGCGCAAGTCTTTGTTCAGCGGTGTCACGAGTGGTCTGAAGGCCTATCGGAAGATCCGCGAGGGACACGGTGATGTCGACCGGACAGAGAAAGACCTGCCGATGCAGTGGATCATCTTCATGATCGTCGGCGCCGTGGTGCCGCTCTTTATGGTATATCAGCATTTCGTCCAGCATATCCATATCTCTCTGATTATGGCCGGCGTGATGTTGGTCACAGGGTTCCTATTCGCGGCGGTAGCAGGCTACATGGCCGGCCTGGTTGGCTCATCGAACAATCCGATCTCTGGTGTCACGATATCAACCGTGCTGGTCTCGTCGCTGATGCTCGTCCTCCTGATGGGCAAGGCGGCCGAAAACGGTCCGGCCGCAGCGGTTATCATCGGGGCCGTAGTGTGCTGCGCCGCGGCCATCGCCGGTGATGTCATGCAGGATCTTAAGTGTGGCCGGCTCGTCGGAACCACGCCCTGGAAACAGCAGGTGATGGAGATGCTCGGAACGGTCTCGGCTGCCCTTATCATTGCGCCGGTGTTGATGCTTCTGCACAGCGCCTACGGTTTCGCCGGCATGAAAGGGGCCGGCGAGAAGGCGCTCGCGGCTCCCCAGGCCAGCCTGATGGCTTCAGTGGCCAAAGGGGTCTTTCAGGGAGGTCTGCCCTGGAATTACTTCTTTATGGGTATGGGTCTGGCGGCAGTGATCATCGCATTGGATCAATATCTCCAGGCGAAAAAATATCCGTTCAGAACACCCGTTCTGGCCGTGGCTATCGGATTCTATCTGCCTTTTCAACTGTCGGTTCCGATTTTCGTAGGGGGCCTGGTCAGCCTGGCAGTCAAGAGATACCACAAGCGAAAGCAGACCAGCACGCAGGAAGTCGAAGCAGCCGATCGCAGAGGCTTATTGATGGCCTCGGGCCTGATCACAGGCGAAGCCCTGATGGGTATCCTCGTGGCCATCCCCATCGTTTTGCTGAAGCAATTTGAAATCGACTTGCCAATCATCGAGCATTTCACCGGTGATATCATGCCCTTCGGCGGTGTGGTCGGCATCGTACTTTTGGCCTTCGTGACACTCTGGCTCTATATGACTACGGTAAAAAACAGACAGAATTAGGAAAGAATAGCAGGATGGCAGACAAAATCGAAGCCTACGTTGAGGCAAACAAAGAACGCTTTATCGAAGAACTCAAAGAGTTGATGCGGATTCCCTCGGTCAGCGCCCAGAGTGAGCACGATAGTGACACGCGGGCCTGCGCCGAGTGGCTGGTGGCCCATTTTCAGGCGTTGGGGCTGGAGGCAGAGTTGGTGGATAAGGGGGGCAAGCCGATCGTGCGCGCTGCGGCCAAAGGCAAGAGTTCGCGGCGAGTGCTCATATACGGTCACTATGATGTTCAGCCCGAGGATCCGGTGGATCAGTGGAAGACTCCGCCGTTTGAGCCGACCATTCGCGATGGCATTCTGTATGGCCGCGGATCTACGGACGATAAGGGTCAGGCTTTCGCACATGTCAAAGCGGTCGAAAGCCTGCTCAAGACCGAAGGTGAACTGCCCTGTGAGGTCATATTCTTGCTGGAAGGCGAGGAGGAATGCGGCGGCGAGGCCCTGTCACGCTATGTCCGTGAGGCTCGGGACGAATTGAAACCCGACGCGGTAATTATTTCGGACAGCACAATGTATGACGAGAACACCCCGGCGATCACCTATGGACTGCGCGGCATTCTGATTTCCGAGTTCACCGTAAGGTGCGCAGATCAGGACGTCCACTCGGGAGCGTACGGCGGCGCCATTGCCAACCCCGCCATGGTCCTGGCCCAGATTCTGTCGGCGTGCGTGGGTCCTGACGGCAAGATCCTCGTGCCGCATTTCTACGACGATGTGGCGCCTCTGGAGAAATGGGAATCCGAGAGCATCGAGAAACTCGGATTTGACGATCAGGCATTTGTCGGAGAGTTGAACGTTCCGCGTCCCCACGGAGAGGCCGGACACTGCACATTGGAACGAATTTGGACCCGGCCCACCTTCGAGATCAATGGTATTTTCGGTGGATACACAGCAGGTGGCTCCAAGACCATCGTCCCGGCGTCGGCGACGGCAAAGATCAGTATTCGCCTGGTCCCGCATCAGAAGCCGCAGCGCATCCGCGACTTGGTCGTTGAGCATCTCCGGGCTGTGTGCCCAGATACGGTTCGGCTCGAGATTGCGGATTTTGCGATGAGCCCGCCCGTATTGTTCGACGTGAACGATCCCACCTTTCAGGCTGCGCAGCAAGCCCTGCGCCGGGGATTCGGCAGTGACCCGGTGTTCATTCGCTGTGGCGGCTCCATCCCGGTAGTCAGCACGTTCGTCGAGCAATTGGGCTGTCCGGTTATTCTCATGGGACTTGGTCTGGACAGCGACGCACCACACGGCCCGAACGAACACTTTAGCCTCGACAGCTTCATCCGTGGCACCAAAGCCTCGGTGCACCTGCTGCGCACGATCTGAGCAGTGCGTGCCCTGCTGTTCGGCGTGGCATATTGGTTGTACCTGACCGCCCGCGGAAACGGAGATGACGCCGGAGGCGAGCGCTGAAATTGGCTTTGTTTTTTAAAATCGTAAGTCCACAGGCACAAAGGCACAGAGGGGCAGAGGCACATAGAGTTCGCGTCAAGACCCATCTTACCAACTTTGTGCCTGTGTGCCTGTGCCACTTTGTCCCTCTCGGAAATTGGCTTTGTTTTTTAAAATTGACTGATGGCCACAAAGGCGCGAAGGCACAAAGTTTTACTTCGACATTGGATATTCCTTGTTCGATATTCGATATTCAAACGCTCTTTCCCTTCTGTATTCTGTCTTTTCCCTTTTAACCTGTTTATCCTGTCATCCTGTCTCCTGTCTTTCACGCGCGCAAATGATGCGCCTCTATAATTAGAGCAACATGCACGTTTTGAACGAAAATCTACAAAATTGACCGCGCTGTTGTAGCCGTAAGTCATTATGCCGGAATAGATAAAGGAATTTTCAAAGTTTCAAATTTTTGCCCCCAGGTACCAGCACATATTGAACGAAAATTGCTCGGTTCTCGATGCTTGATACTCGATTCTCGTGAACACCCCCGATTTTGCTGCAACGGACTGAAAATCCGTGTGTCGGTGGTTCAAATCCACTCCTGCCCATTCATAAACGCGGTTTTTGCGAGAGAGCCCAAAATGACTTCTCCTGTGCTTGCCTTTTTGAAATAGGGCCGGTGTGCGTCAAGAGCCCCGGCCACTCTGTTTTCGAGCGTTGACTGGATTTGTCTTTGGAATTGAGGCGGGAGGCTGTTAGAATGGCTGAACGAGAGTCGAACCTGTGAAACGGAGAAAGGAACATCTCATGCGATTGCTGTTCTGCCTTTTGTGCATGTGGGTTTTGATTATGATTTGGAATGTTTGCTATAGCTTTCTTCCCCAAAAGACACAGAGCATTACTTGGGTCAGAGCGTGTGCCGTGGCAGCGTCCATCATTATTCTGATCGGTGGGATTCATCAGACTGTACAAGCGTATCGCAGCCGTCGCTTTGCCTATGTTTCCAAGGAGGGGATTGTCCTTCAGAAGAAAGCCTTCCCGTGGGAAATAACTAAGACAACCGATTCAGATGGTGCCATAGTGTATATTATCGAGGGGAGGTATGGCGATTCTTCAGAAATATCCGTAAGTCCCGACCGGCCAGCGGTGACAGAAGTGTATAACGCAATGGATGGTGTCGCTGTCAAATTTGAATGCCCAGAGGAAGGAATACCGAATTTCAAGATAGAAATTGGAAAATAGCAAGCTAAAGGAAGAGCAGATGGCAGGGAATTACGACACTCAACAGGTGTGTGAGAATGGACACCAGATAACTGGTGGCATTCGAGTTTTTTCGCAGGAGATGAAGAAGTTCTGTGGAAAATGCGGTGCTCCCACCTTGACTACGTGTCCAAGTTGTGAGACTTCGATTGAAGGTGCTCCGATTCGAGTCAGTCAGAGTTGGCTTGACGCCAGAGTTGACACCACAAGGAAGACTCTTGAAGGCATTGTTCCCGTGCCGTCATACTGTCAAAACTGTGGCCAGCCTTATCCTTGGACACATAGTAAGATCGTCACAGCCATACAAATCCTCACGGAGTTCGGCAACTTGGATGAAAAAGAACAGGCGACGATTGAGCAAGATGTAGAGAATATTGCCAAGGACGTGCCAGAGACTGAGCTTTCGGCTATGAGAATAAAGCAGATATGGGACAGAGGCAAGGCGGTTGCTTACGAAGCCATCATGGAGTTGGCAAGTCGTACTGCGGCCAAGATATTGAAAGAATCGTAGGCGGGTAAACTAGGGACAGCCACCTATTAAAGGCTGGGGACAGTGCCGAGAAAACGGTGACTGTCCCTAATAAAACTAATAAACCGTCCCTAATAAAACCGACGGATGTGGGTGAGTGGTTGCCTGCGGCGATCGTTGCCAAGCAGTGGGATACAGTTGACAAAATGGCCTGAAATGTGCAGTACAGTTACTGTGTGGGACAGGATGACAGGATAAGATCAGAATACAGAATTCAGAAGGAACCTAACCTATGACACCCGCGGGTCGCTCCATCCAGAAGACGGACTCATTCAAAGCATTCGAGCAAACCATCAGTCGTGCGGAAGCCTTCATTCGCCTCTTTCACGGGCCTGCTGGTCGTGATCGAGGGCAGCCCTCACGCGACGAAAAGGAACTATTACGAGGCGCGGTTGTTTTCGCTGTCGGAGCTATGGATGCTTACCTCCATGACCTCATTCTTGAAATCGTCCCCCAATTTTCCGTTACCACGAGGGAGTTGCGTAAAGGACTCAAGCAGATTGCCAAAGATGATCCTGGGCTAGCCCTTCGAGTCGCTATTGCCGGTACGGCTGCAAAGGCCAGAGACGAGTTCCGTAAGGCACTCGGCGAATGGCTATCAGACAGATCGTTTTACGGAACGAACGGCGTTATGCGTGCCTTGCTATACTTGGATATCCGCATCAAGCAGTTTGGCGAACTCTCCGATCTTGAAGACATTGCTGACTGGTTTGATGGGGCGACTAAGAAACGCCACAACATGGTTCACAGAGGCATGAGCCCTCGTATTAATTGGAGGTATGCTCAATCAATTGCCGATATTGTCACAGATATTGGCACGACGATCAACGGGCTTGTCATCAACAAGTACTATAGATAATAGGAAACGCGAGTGGCTAGTGACGCACCGTGTCGAGAATTTAGAATGCGATATTGAGACAGGAGTAGATTCATGGCGAAGAAGAGTGCGAAGTACAACAAGAGCAGCATCGGCAAGCTGGCAAATGACAAGCCGGTGACCTACAAAATCCAGACCCCGGGCGGCAAGGCCAACTATATCGGCACTGCGAAGAAGGGCCGAGTGCAGGAACGCATCGCCGAACACCTCGGCGAGATTCCTGGTGCAAAAGTCCAGATTCAGCAGCATAGCAGTATAGCCGATGCCAGGAAGTCCGAGGCCAATATGATCAAGAGGATTCAGCCCAAGTACAACGAGAAGGGTAAGTGACGCGATTGACTGACCAAGGATGCGCAGGCGATTCTTAGCCTTTCACTGAAAAGCATAAGAGGACTTGTCGCGGATTACGCGCGCAGGTTAAGTCGACTCCACACTTAAAAACTAGGGACAGTCACCCATTAAATTAGGGCGTGGGTTTCAATCGGCACACCTTGTCGTGGGTCTCGACAAATTGTTCCTGGGCCTTGTCGAGATAGGCATTGACCTCGTCGATATATCCATCCACCGAGGCCGACCAGACGCGGTTCAGATACCGTTCGCCCGCCGCAAACGAAGTCATCACGTCGGCGTAGGCATTCAGGCTATGTGTGTGTGCGATGCTCTGGCGGGCCTCGACAAACCTGTTCAAATCGTCGGTAAAAAGCTCGTCGATCCGGTGGCGAACATCATAGGTATTGATAGAGGCCTTCTCGGCGTTGAGACCGGTCATGTTCTTGACAATTCGATCGAGGCTGGCTTCGACCGACTGCATATTGGAGGTGAGTCTTCCTTCCTGCCGGCTCTCCCGCCTGTCACTGATCCGAACAAATGCGACGCCCGCGGCGCCGAGGATAAAGGCAAGAGCAAAATGGTCCCAGCGGATTTGCTCTTTGTCCACAACCGCCGTGAGGGCTCCGGCAAGGAAGCCAAGGGTTATCATCAGGTATCCGAGTTTTTTCGTCATGAGTTCTTCCTATCCGCCCATTGCGCCAGCGATAATAAAGTACAAAGCAAAACCGACACCGACGAGGGCTTCCCCGACGATCAGACCGGCCGCCACGGGGATCCCCACCTCTTCGCTGAACGCGGGCCCCTTTATCCGATCCAAGAGCATCCGGATCGCCATTCCGATGCTGTAGGTCAGTACAATACTAAACGGTAGATAAAAGCCGAGGCCGACCAGGATGCCAAGTCCGCCGATTCCGCTTGCACTGAGCAAGGCGCCGAGACCGGCGCCGGCGATGTACTTTTCAAGCGGCACGTCTCCACCCAGGATTCCGTTTATCGTACTGGCGAGCGCCTGGCCCTGAGGCGCCGGAAGCCGGTCGCTGCCCAGGCCGTAGGCCTTGTGAAGCACGAAGATAAGACAGATGATTACGACAGGCCCCAACCAAGTGGCGAGAAATTGTCCCATTTGCTGCTTCCTCGGTGAGGCGCCCACCAGATACCCGGTCTTGAGGTCAAGCATCAGGTCGCACGCCTGGGCCATTGCGACACATGCGGCGGCCCCGACCATGACCGAGGCGATCGTGGCCGCCGAGGCTGGGAGCCCGCTGCAGATGACAATCAGGATAGTGACTGCGATTAGCGTCATTCCACTCAGTGGCGACCAGTTGGTCCGGCCAATGCACTCGGAGAGGATCACACCGGCAACCCATATCCAGAGGGTGCCGAGAAGGGCCATCAGAGCCCCGCGGAGAAGACCCATGTCCTCGACGGAGCTGGCGGCAATCACGAAAAGCAAGATAGTGGCCCCGGCGATTCCAATATAGAGCAGGCGAATCGGCATTTCGTCCTTCGAGATAGCAGTCTTCATCTTTGCAGCGCTTTGCATGCTGCGCACGGCGCTGACAATCAGCGGCAGCGCCAGGACAATGCCGGTCAGGGCGCCGCCAATAAGCATGCCGATACCGGCGGGCCTAAACAGAGTTAGCCGCAAATACCCCGGCATGCTCGTCTCGAGTTCTCCAAGGGCCTCAGCCGAGGGCAGCAGTTCCATCCCGGCCAGAGAAGGGGCCAGAATCCAGTAGCAGACAAAACCTCCAATGACAAATGAGAAGCCGCCTCTGCCCGAGATGAAGCCGACACCAACCGTCATCAGGGAGATATACCAAATGCCGTTCATGTATTCCGGCATACCTATCAGGCCACCCACGTTCCAGTTCTCGAAAGCGGAGATTCCCTTTATCTGCGCCATGTACTGGCTGAAGAAGTAGATGACGCCGCTCAATGTCAGGCCGGACAGCAGCAGCATGGCTTTGCGAACCCCGGCGCCGGGGGATTTTAGAATCGTCGCTACTGCGACACCGCCCGGGTAGGCGAGCCGCTCGTAGTCGATCATCTGCTTGCGGAGCGGGATGATAAATGCGATTCCCAGAATGCCGCCGGCGATGCAGGAGAAGACCATCAGAACGGCGCTGAATTCGGTTTCACCCAGGATGAACAGGGCCGGAACCGTAAACATCATGCCGGCCGAGGCACCGTTGACCGAGCTTGCGATGGTCTGGTTGATGTTGTTCTCGACGATGCTGCTGCGCCGCATGATGCCTCGAAGAATCCCGAATCCCAGGATCGCGGCCACCTCCGAGCCTTCGATGGAAAAACCCAAAACCAGGCTGGCGTAGCCGATGCTCAGTGCGATGAGGATTCCCAATCCGTAACCCACGAGCACCGCCGTCAGTGTCAGTTCCGGGTAAGGTCCCCGGCGGATGATCCTCTCAGCGCCATCTACACTGGTTGCCACTATTGAATCTCCTTATTCAGTGCCCACGGGCATTCTTGAGAAGTGTCAATCGTACGAAATAATTGATGTTATCTCGTAATCAGCTATCTTTTCGGCTCCGTGCAGACCGGCGAGTTCTATAAGAAATACGATGCCGGCGACTTGTCCTCCTATTCTTTCGATGAGCTTACAGGCCGCGGCCATTGTCCCGCCGGTCGCCAGCAGATCGTCGACCATCAGGACCTTCGCTCCGCTGCCGACCGCGTCGAGGTGGACCTCCAGGCAATCGGTTCCGTACTCCAAATCGTAGGTAATACTCTCGGTTCGCGCCGGCAGCTTGCCGGCCTTCCGAATGGGCACAAATCCGGCTCCGAGTTTTTCGGCGACCGCCGAGCCAAAGATAAATCCTCTGGCCTCCACGGCAGCGACATATTCGATGCCTGCCTCAGTAAAACCGGCCGACAGCACATCGATCGCCGCCGCAAACGCCTCGGGATCGGCCAATAGCGGCGTGATGTCGCGAAAAAGAATCCCCTCTTTGGGCCAGTCGGGTATGTCGCGGATGAATCTCCTGAGGTCAACTCCCTTGCCTGTCATGTGCGCGCCTTTCATAGCGTTTGGCGTATAGCAAACTGGCAGCGTATAAACGCTGTACGCTGTACGCTATACGCTATTCCGGAACGAAATGCAAGTCTTTATTGATATGTTGTCAGGTGTTATTATGCGTTCATGCACTCGTACAGCTTCGTGAGCGCGTCGCGCCGGAGCTGGCGGATCCTCTCTCGCGTGAGCCCCATCTTCTTGCCGATCTCCTTGAGTGACATCGGTGCTTCGCCGGCGAGGCCGTAGTGCGACCTCAGGATATCCGCCTCCCGCGGGTCGATTTCGTCGAGCAATCTCAGCGCTTTTGCCTTCTCTTCACTGGCCACCAATTCATCTTCCGGCTTGCCGGTGTTTCGGTCCTCCAGGATCGCCTCGAGCATTTGATCTTCATCAACATCCTCACCGCCGCAAATATCGCTGGCAGAGCCAATGACGTCAACAACACGATGTATGACTTTTGCCTTGCGCAGGGACAACTGCATCGTGTCGGCCATTTCTTCGACGCTTGGCGTTCTGCCGAGCGTGGTTTCCAGTTCGGACGCAATATGCCGCCACTGGTTTATCAGCGCAACCATGTAAGTCGGAATGTGCACGGGCTGAACATTTTCCAGCAGCGCACGTTTGATGCCTTGTTTTATCCACCATGCCGCGTACGTGCTGAAGCGAACGCCTCGCTCGGGATCGAAGTAATCGACGGCCCGTATCAGACCCAGGTTGCCCTCTTCGATCAAATCGCCGAGACTCATCCCGCGGTCGCCGTATTTCTTGGCGATATTGACGACCAGTCTGAGGTTGCTTCGCACCAGTTGTTCCCTGGCCTGCTGGTCGTTTTCATGGACGATCAACCTGCCCAAGCTCTGTTCCTGCTCCTTTGTCAGCAGGGATGCTTCGTCGATCTCTTTGAGGTATTCTTTTATGGTGATATCGAATGCCATAGCTCACTCCCGCCCGGGCGGCAAACCTCTCGGCTCCCGTCATAAGGGCACATTGGGTACTAACCTCATCTCATTTTTTATGGGACAATGGCCTCCGTGCTGGAAACAATTCCATCAGAAATATCGGTCAAATAGCCCAGCGGGTTTACCGGAGTCGTTGGAAAATTTCCACTCGCGTATAGCAGTCTTGTTGCGTGATCGCCTATAACATTGACCCGATCATGGCCAGAGGTACGATCAGAGATAGGAGGATCAGTAAACAGGTAAATGAGTGAATTGGCCGAATGCGCAGAGAATGTCGAATATTGAATGACGAAGGTCCAATTATGAACTGACAGCACGAGATACGCTGCGCAACATGCCGGAGGTGATTTATGAGACTAAGGCACTCTAACAAAACCCTGCTGGCTTCGGCTGGCTGCAGCATCCATCTGCGGCGTTGGCCTCCATCGACGATGCTCACATCGCCTGCTTCGGCCGCCTTGCAGCTGGACGCTTCGCTCAGCCTCGGGCCGACGCGACGGTTTTGTTAGAGTGCCTAAAAAGCTTCGGGGAGGATTTTTGTCGCGGCGTTGCGGAGGTAGGCGGAGATTTGCCTTTCAGAGTTCATGCTGAGGACTTTTCTGGCGACCTTATTGCAGTCTTGAAGTCTGACCGAGCGGACGATCTGTTTTATCTCCGGGATCATCGGCGACGAAAGCGACAGGGTCCTGACCCCCATTCCCAGCAGCAGCATCACGTACTCGGGCTCGGAGGCCATCTCGCCGCAAATGCTCAGCGGTATCTGTGCTTTGTGCGCATCCTGGGTGACGGTCCGGATGAGCCTGAGCACGGCGGGATCGGCTGAGGAGTACAGCATCGAGACCAGCTCGTTGCCTCTGTCGACGGCCAAGGTATATTGGGTAAGGTCGTTGGTTCCGATGCTGAAAAAATCACAGTCCATGGCGAGCGAGTAAGCGGTCAGGGCCGCTGAGGGGGTTTCGATCATGATACCCACCGGCAGGTCCCTGTTGTACGGAACCGATTCCTCGTCGAGGTCTTCCATGACGTCGCGCAGGATCATCTTCGCCTGCATCAGCTCGTGGAGATTCGTGATCAGCGGAAACATGATTCTGACATCGCCCAGAACCGAAACGCGCAGGATGGCGCGCAACTGAGTTTTGAACATTGTCAGATTCTGCAGGCAGAATCTGATGGATCGCAACCCGAGAAACGGGTTCGGCTCGCGCGCAAAACGCTTGCTCTGGGTATACTTGTCGGCCCCGAGGTCCAGCGTCCTTATGACTATAGGCTTGCCGGCAAGGCCCCGAACAGTCTGGGCATAAGCGTCATAATGGTCTTCTTCTGTAGGTTCGGTCTCGGTGTTGAGATATAGAAACTCGGTGCGGTAGAGCCCGATGCCGTTGCCTCCTTTTTGCAGGACAACGTCAACTTCATTTGGGAACTCGATGTTGCCCAATAGGGTGATCTTCGTGCCATCGCGGGTAATGGCAGGCTCTTGTCGCATCGCATCGAGCCTGTGCTCGAGTTCTACGAATTCCTTCGCATACCGCTCGTACTGGCCGAGCGTGTCGTCATTCGGATTCACGATGACGATGCCGCGATTGCCGTCGATGATGACGGTATCGCCGGCGTTGACGCATGCGGTGAGGTCTTCGAGGGCAACGACCGCCGGGATGGCCAATGAGCGGGCGACTATCGCGGCGTGACTGGTCCGTCCGCCTGCGTCGCTGGCGATACCCTTAACGAATTTGCGATCGAAGCCGGCGGTCTCCGTGGGACTCAGTTCGCGAGCGACAATCACGACCTCCTCAGTCAGATGCTCGACGGCTTCACGTTTCTTGCCGAGAAGCTGTTTGAGCAGGCGCCTCTCGATATCGTAAATGTCGGCCGCTCGCTCGCTGATGTAGGCGTCTTGTGACTTGCTGAGATGCTGGGCAATTTCGCGAAGAACCGAAGAAACGGCGAACGCCGCCGTGACCAGCTCGGCATGAACCAGGTCCGTCATCTTCTTTCGCATGCTTCTGTCGTGCAGAAAACGCAGGTGCACGGCGAAAATGTCTTTTATCTTGCCCCCCTCGGTCGAGTCCTGCGCCGCTTCGAGCCGAGTCAATTCACCGATGGCGTCTTTGAAGGCGTTTCTGACGCGTTGAACCTCGGACACCCGCTGCGAGGGATGAATCGAGCGGCGGGGGATGCGGTAATCCTCAGAGTCTATGATCAGCGACTTGGCGATGGAAATGCCCGGCGAAACGGCTATACCTTTCTTAATCTCCATAGGGCATTTCTCTCATTCGGTATCGGTCTGCAAAACGCTACTGCTTCGGCGTCGGCTCATCGAAATGTTTGTCCTCCACAAGTTCTCGCAGAGCATCAACCGCAGCCCGGGCATCCGGACCTTCGGCCTTTATCCTCAGTTTTGTCCCAAAAGTCGCCGCCAACATGGTGACTTGCATTATACTCTTGCCGTCGACGTTGGTTTCGCCGTTGCTGACAGTAATGTCACTATCAAACCGGTTTGCGATATCGACGAATCTCATCGCCGGGCGCATGTGCAGCCCATCGGAGTTTCTTATCTCAAGCTCCGTTTCGCAAACCACGTTTTCCAGTGAATCGCCTGCCTGCATCGCCTTCGACCCGGTCCTTCAAATCGTATTGACAAATCTACATCCCTACCAAGACGGATCTTCATCAGCCTCTATCAGAAGCTCCCGGATCTGCTCGGAACTACGGCACATCCTGAGAAACCTGCGGAATTTCTCCTGCTGCAGATGCTTGAAAACAGTCTCCATAGCCTGCAGATGCTTGTCGGGATTGTCAACAGGGCTGACCATGAGTATCACCGAATAAACCGGCTGCTTGTCCAGAGCGAAAAAGCCGACGCCGGCACTGCTCTGGCCTATCACGGCAACCACATCGGCGGCCACGTTATGCTTGACATGAGGCATCGCAACACCTTTGCCCATCCCCGTACTGGCCTCGTTTTCCCTTTTTATAATCTCGGTGGTAATCTCCTGGCATTTGTCCTTTCCAAGCTTGCCCGCTTCGTCGAGTGACGATACAAGCTCGGCGATCACCCCGTCACGGTCGCCGGCCCGCAACTCGGGAACTGTCGCCTCAAAACAGACAAAATCTGAAAATTTCATCTTATCTGCCCACAATCTTCCTTGACCGTCTGACCAGTCGAATCAAGAACCGTCGGTCGCACGCAAGCAGCTACGTTGATTCCGAATCCTCCGGGTAACTGTCCGGGCGCCCTGCCGAATGCTTGTTGTCGCGCTCCTTGCTCTTGATTCTCCTGAGCTGTCGTTCGAGCTTGTGAACGGCCATGTCAATGCACCGATAGGCATCCTGGCCCGCTTCGGTGCCGACGAAAATCTTGCTGTGCTCGGCCTTGGCAATGATTTCCACGCTCGTATCGCCGCCTTGGTTGCCGTCTATGATCACTTCGATGCGATTGATGCTGTTGTAGTATTTGGGAAGCTTGGCCGTCTTCTCCTCCGCGTGCCTTCGGATAGCTTCGGTTATTTCGATATGTTTGCCGGTGATTGTAAATAGCAAGATCATTCTCCTTAACTGTTATGTCCGAGGTTTCAATAGAACCCGTTATTGTTCCTTGTTCAGCGTATCATCTGTCGGCTCGATAGGCATCATCTGCTTGTTGCCGCCCGGCGTTACAACCCCGCCACTGACGATAAATCGCAAGGCTTCCTCTATCGTCATATCCAAATCGATAGTCTGCTTCCTTTGAACAGTTATCACGAAACCCGTAAATGGGGTTGGCGAAGTGGGTATCAAAACTGTGACGAATTCCCTCTTGACAGCGGCCACGACCTTCTCGAGGCCGGAGCCTGTGACAAAGCCGACCGACCAGATACCCTTTCGCGGATACTCGACCGCCACGACCCGGCGAAACAGCGATTTGTGGTCTTCTTCCGAGAGAAAAAAATCGGTGATCTGCTTCACATAAGGGTATACCCGCTTCAAGAACGGCGTATTCATTATGAACTGTTCGATCATTCGCCAGAGGGTCCTGCCCACTACACTGGCTAATATCGCCCCCAGTATGCACACGACAATCAAGGCTATCAGAAAGCCGGCCAGGGAGCCCCATCCATCCACGAAGAAATCGCTCCAATTCTCTCTGGCCTCAAGGTTGTCCCAGTCCAGATGCTGAAAGTACATTGTTACCCAGACCAACCCACGATTGATGTGGATGCTGATGTTCTCCTGGATAAAGGTGTAGCCCCAGACGAATATCCCGATCGTCACAGTGGTCGGCAACAACACGGCCAATCCACGCAAGAAGTAGCTTTTGAAGCGTCCCGCCATTGGCATATCCTTTGCACCACCCCTCTCGTGGCCACCAAATTTCCTATTTTAACTCTATTGAAGAGATCTACTGAACGATGTCCTGATCAAGGAAACCGTAAATTAGCCTATCGGCTCATCGCAGTCAACAAAAAAGTCTTTCGGCAAATGTGCTCCTATCAGATGTATGACCGCGCCGGGCAGCGAGACCACAATCCAGACGAACCGCTGACAAAGCGCCAGTGCCGCGGCGGAGGTTTCATCGACACCGGCGAATTTTACGAACAGACCCGCGAGAGCGACTTCTATTACCACGGCCCCGCCGATGCTCACCGGAATCGCCCCGATCACCCAGACAAGCGTGAAAAAGACATAGTAATATTTGATGCTCGCCTCAATCCCGAGATTTACGCCCAGAAACCAGAAGCCCGTAATAGCCATCATCTGCAACGCAACCGTAAGTCCAAACGCCACAAGCAGCACCGCCGGCTTCCTGCCGTAAAGCAGGCCGGCTTTGCCCAGCTTCTTCAGGGTTGCCTTGGCGTGCTTGCAGAAATGCGACCACGATCTCTTCAAGGTCAGCCGGCTCCTGCCAACCAGCAAGAGCACCGTAAAGAGCAGAGCGAGAGTCAAGCCAATCGACAGTAACCACCACTTATACCGCCCCAAAGACGCCAGGAAGCCATTGCCTGCGACAAAATCTATCTTCTTGCCCTCTGATCGCAGGAACACGATATAGAAAAACGCGGCTATGATCAGCGTACTGGCCAATCCGATCATCCGGTCAACCAGAACGCTCAGCGCCGCCTCGAACTTCTTGTCCGTATGCCTGGTAACGTACCACAGCCGGACCAAATCACCGCCCACCGAACTCGGCATAACATTGTTGTAGAACCACCCCAATAGATACAGCCTTACGGCGGCCCAATAACTGATGAAAATGCCCTGCGTGCGAAGCAGAAGCCACCAGCGCACACCTATCAGAAGCTGGGTGAGGCCGAAAATCCCCAACGTGCCGGCAAAAACCAACATGCTCATTTGGGCGAAGATCGCCTTGAGCTCCGCCCAGCGCTGCCCGTCGCAGACCCAGATTATCGCAAGAACAACGCCCCCGATCACCACTGCGACCCGCAGAAACAGGAATACACGCTTGCTCTTGTCAGCCTCGGCTTCGGGCATTTAAGTTCTCTGCCTTCAAAAAATGCGTTTGCGAAGATAATAACCGGTAAGAGTCCTGCCGGCAAGATCAGATATCTGTTGATTGGTTTCTTAGTTTCGGAAGACCCCAGCGGACACCGACAGCGGTAAAATTCTGTGATGTGAGAATAGGAAATTGCAGTAAAACCTCAGAAACAAGAACAAGACCGTTGATCTGTGTCCGTGAATGTGTTAGCGTAGTGCCAACGTGGTCATGTGCTGGTGGTTTCATTTGCAGTTGTATGTATTCATGCCATAACCGAATCGTACCACACTTGTTGATGTTCAGGATCTGATTCCATGAAACGGATAATCGAAGATGTGCTTGAGGCCGAGGAAAGGGTCGGCGCGATTATCGAGGAGGCCCGCGACAAAGCTGCGGAGATAAAACGTTCTGCAGAAAATGAGTCTTCTCAGAAGATCAGCGACGCCAAACGCAAGGCGCGGGAAATGGCGCAGATGGCCGTCGAAGAGGCAAAGAGAGAGGCCGAGCGCCTGAGTAGGGAGAAACTCGAGCAGGTTGACCGCCGCAAGGACACTCTTGTCAGCGATAAAGCGGATGCAATAGATGATCTTGTCGAGAAGATCTGCGAGATGATACTGACCACTACCGACAAGAATTAGAATGCAAAATTTCTGAGTCGCCTTCGGCAAGACTCTTCATAATGGCCCCGCCAAAGGCGGGTTCATCAATTTTGCTTTTTGATATTTAATTTTGGATTTCATATGGCCGGTCCGTTGTCAAAATACTCATTTATAAATGCAAAACTGCGTGCGAGGATCAGCAAGATTCTTCCCGACGAGTCCTTCGATGAGCTGGCGGCAGCCCCGTCCGTTGATGCAGCTCTTGCTCTTCTGGCCGACACTCCTTTTGGAGGTCTCGAAGAGATATACTCACGGACCGGCGATCTTAAGCTGGCGGAACTCGAGTTGCTCAAGAGTGAAATCGGACTCTACAAGAATATCAGGGACCACATTCATCAAGATTGCGCCGATCTTCTTGACGCACTGCTGTCGCAGTTTGAGATCGACAATCTCAAGAACGCTATAAGGCTCTATTTCGACAGAAAGATCCGGAAGCGTTCGGCCGAGAGCAGCACACATTACATATTGTACGAGCGCATAATCCACGACATACCGATCGACATCATTGTCAACGCCGAAGACTTCGAAGAGATCGCGGGCGTCTGTTCAGGCACCCCGTATGATCAGATCATCAAGAAATACAGTCATACCGTCGAATCACAAGGCTCTCTCTTCCGTATGGAAGTCGCCTTCGACCACTTCTACTACCAGAACCTCCTGGCTTCGGTTGCAGAGCTCAATCGCAGGGACCGTGAGACAGCCCTGAGACTCACGGGCGTGGAAATAGACTTGCAGAACATAAACTGGATCATCCGGTTCAAGAATTTCTATGACCTTCCGCTGGAGGCCGTCATGGCGGCCATTGTGCCGGGAGGTTTCAACCTTGATAAAGCCGTCATGGGCGAACTGTATAGTGCGCAGAATGTTACCTCTGTGCTCCACGGATTTGTAAAACGCAAATATCCGGGATTGTCCGCACTGCTTTCGGCGCAGACTTCCGACAGTACGTCGCGGCTGCTGCTTATCCGCAGGATACTGGAAGAGATCATGAAGCAGGAGGTCCAGCGCATCCTCAGCGGGTATCCTTTCACAATAGGAATCATACTTTCATATTTTATCCTGAAACGGAATGAGCTGAAGAAGATCAGGACGATACTGAACGCGAAGCATTATGGCATAGAACAGGAACGGATTGAGAGCATGATATGATATTTACCACTGAGATGATCCAGCTTTTTGCAGTGGTGCTCGGAAGGGATTGCGAGCGAGTCACCGAAGCGCTGCTGCGCGAAGGGGTAATGCAGTTCATCAATATATCCCAACTCGATAGCGAGAATCCGGACAGTATCTCGGCTGTCAAGTCACAAGTGCCCCTGACCGAAATATCAGATCTAAGAAAACGGGTCGAGGGCTTCCTCCACACCGGCGGGATAATTCCTTCGCCGCCGAATGAGACAGATCTGAACGACCGTGCCGGCGTCGATGTCCAAAGAGAGAGCATTCGACTTGACAAAATGGCCCGAGAGCGTGACAACATCAGGGAGAGGCAGCGGACAATCCAGCAGGAGATACTCAAGCTCGAGGACATCAAGAGGCAGGTGGACCTCTACGGCATCGGCATTTCCGATGTCACGCTGCCTGCCAAGCATTCCTTTATCTCCATGCAGATCGGGAAACTCCCTGCTTCCAATGTCAGGCAGCTTGAAGATGGGCTCAAAGACCTGCCTTCGCTGAATATCGCGATGGGCCAGGAAAATGACATGGCGCATCATCTGCTGATTTCGATGAAACGGGACAGTGAAAGTATCAACAAGATACTCGCGAACGCCGGATGGTCCAGGGTCGAGCTTCCGAGCGAGCTCAAGTCGGTTAAGAAAGATGTCTTCACTGAACTTGCGAAAAGACTCGAGAAACTGGCCGACGAGCAGAAACAAATTGAAGAACAGGTCAACGACCTGATAAGGAAAGAAGAGAAACATCTAACCGAAGTCTGGGTCAATCTGCGCGTTAACGAACTCTTTCAAAAGATCCAGGCCAATTTCAAATCATCGTCCCGCACGGTTATCTTCACGGGCTGGCTTCCCTCATCGAAAAAAGAGATATTGACGAGAAAGATCAAGCAGGCGTGTGAGGATCGCTGTTACCTGGAATGGAATGAGGCTCACAGCAAGGGCATCATCGGTGACGCGGTTCCTGTGAGCTTCAACAACCCCAAGACGCTGGCGCCTTTCCAGATGCTGGTCAAGAATTTCGGCGTTCCGAAGTACGGCACTATCGACCCCACTCCTTTTGTCATGCCCTTGTACCTGGCCATGTTCGGATTGATGTTCGGCGACGTCGGCCAAGGCCTTGTGCTCGCAATCGCCGGCAGTCTGGGCGTTCATTTCTGGAAGAAGGACCAAGCCAAAGAAGGATTGTGCAATCTTGCATGGCTCATAATATGGTGCGGCTGCTCGTCGGTGCTTTTCGGCGTGCTCTTCGGCTCCTATTTCGGAAAGAGTCTTTTCCCTCCACTCTGGTTCGACTACCACGGAATAATAGCCGGCCACAGCGTCTACAAGTCTACTGTGAACGACATTTTCGATGTATTGGCAATAACGATATACTTCGGCATCTCGGTCATCTTTCTCGGCCTGCTCTTCAACTGGATAAACATAATCCGCCAGAAGAAATGGGCTGAGCTGATCTTTGACAAAGGCGGCATTCTGGGCGGATGGATTTACGCGGGAGGCATCTATGTTGTCTCTTATATGGTTTCGCACGATTTCAAAGGAGTGCCTCCGGGAGCCGTGCTGTTCTTTCTGGTGGGGCTGCCTGCACTGTTGCTCTTCATTAAGGAACCTTATCACTATTTCAAACATGAATCCGGACAGTCTGGTGAGAAATCCAATCTTCTTTTCGCACTCATCAATTTCCTGATGGAATGGTTCGTTGAGCTGCTTGAGATCTTCAGCGGCTACCTTTCCAATACTCTCTCTTTTATGCGGGTGGCCGGACTCGGTATTGCCCATGTCTGTCTGATGATCTCTTTTTTCACTATCGCGGGCATGACTTCAGGCATCGCCTCTATTGGCATTCTCATACTTGGAAACATGCTGGTCATTTGTCTCGAAGGTCTTTCGGCGGGGATACAGGCCTTGAGGCTCAATTACTATGAATTCTTTACGAAGTTCTTTCACGGAACCGGTCAACTGTACACACCAATTTCACTAGATAGCAGAGACAAGTAAGAAAGGAAGATTGCGACATGAATGAACCTGAAACCAACCTTAAATCGCGCATAGCCCAGAGCATTGTTGTGCTTTTTACAGTGATGGCGATTATCGCGACAGTGTTTTGCACCACTGCATTCTCCGGGACAGCAACTGGAGAGACGTCGCATGGCGAAGCAACCGCGGAATCGGAGATGACCTCGGCAAAGGCCGGTGTTTTGAAATTTGCCCTTATTGCCGCCGCTATTGCTTTTGGTCTTGGCGCTATTGGGGCCGGCATAGCAATTTCTCATGTTGGCGCTGCAGCTATGGGCGCGATTGCTGAGAAACCGGAAATTGCAAGCCAGGCGCTGATCTTCATTGCGCTTGCCGAAGGGCTTGTGGTGTTCGGTTTT
>CAZLTY010000044.1:0-23649 GCA_964562575.1 uncultured Pirellulales bacterium | reverse complement strand
CGACCTGCAGGGCGACAACCACATCAACAACTGGTGGGTGCGCGGCGTATGCCAGTACGGGATCATGCCCTGCAACGGACTCATCTATTCGCCGCCGCATCCATGCCAGTGTTTCGGTGACATCAAGTTCGATGGCTTTCACGCACTTGCCGCATCGAGAACAACACGCGAAAGTGATATCGGTGCCAGATTGGTGAAGGGACCGGCGTACGGGAAGGTGACGCTCGGCGCCGAGAAGCCAGCAGCGAGCACCACCCGGCAGAACCTGATCTGGGCGCCGCCCGTGCCGAATGGCAGTTCAGATGAATGGCCGACGTATCGTCATGATATTACGCGCAGCGGCTCGGCGAGTACAAACGTCCCGGCCGATCTCGACGAGAAGTGGACCGCCGACATTGGCGGCAAGCTTAGCGGCGTTGTTGTGGCGCAGAACAAGTTGCTCGTCAGCGCCATCGATCGGCAGATCATCTACTGTCTCGATGCAGCGACGGGCAGAAAGCTGTGGAAGTTCTTCGCTGCCGGGCCGGTTGATTCTCCACCGACCGTCTACGGGCGGATGGCGATCTTCGGATGCCGCGGTGGTTATGTTTACGCCCTGCGCGTATCGGACGGCGAGTTGGTCTGGCGCTTCCGGGCGGCGCCTGATGACAGACGCACGGTGGCCAGGGGCAGACTCGAATCAGTCTGGCCCGTGCACGGCAGCGTCCTGGTTGTCAACGGCACGGCATATTTCGCCGCCGGGTATACTTCATATCTCGACGGAGGAGTCCGACTTTACGGTCTCGATGCCGCGACCGGAGATGTGAGGTACAGCACGACTATTAGTTCGGACGGAGCGAGCAAGGACGGGGCGATGCCTGACGTGCTCATCTCGGACGGGCGGAGTATCACGATGCGCATGAGAGACTATGATCTGTCGCTGAAAGAGACAAAACGACCGAGGCCGGCCACGATGATTGCCAACACCGGCTTGCTGGAGGATTGCTGGGGACACCGATGGAACTGGGACCTCGGCGGAGGCGACACGTTTGGCAAGCTGCTGGCGTTCGACGAAAGAGTTGCCTACGGTGTCCAGACGTATTACACGTTCCTCAAGTACGATAAGTCGATGCAGCCCGACACGCACTCCGGACACCTGCACCAGAAATACAGCAGGTACGTGCCGGGACAGTTCCCCACAGGGACCAGGTTGTTTGCACGACCAAACAGCAGTAAGAAGAACAGGGAACTGCAAAAAAGGCAAAAACGGACGCTGACGGCCAACAGCCACGAATGGAATAGAAAGACTCAGTTACAGTTTCGTGCGATGGTGCTCGCCGGCGACGTTCTCTTCGGGGCCGGATGGAAGGACTCGGAGAAGATCTTCGCCAAAGACCCTTACAGCAGGAATGATTCAGTGCTTGAGGTAATTTCGACCGCTGACGGCAAGACGCTCAGGCAGTATCCGCTCGAAGCCGAGCCGGTCTTCGACGGCATGGCAGCAGCTTACGGCCAGCTCTATCTGGCCCTAGAGAACGGAAAAATTCTGTGCATGACGGAACAAGAATAGAAAACATGCGTAACAAGGAGGCTCGAACTCTGTCTCAGTTAACAGACATGCGCAGCCTGCAAACCGCGCACGGGAGAAGGTATCGTGCGATTGGCAGCTTCTGACCAAGGCCAGGAGAGTTGGATTTCGGGATGCTCGATCTCGGCGATGAGAACGTTAACATCAGACTCTGGTCGGATGCAGGCCATCAGCAGTTGTACAGCTCGAAGGGAAAGTGGCGTCTGCCGGCGGGCAAATACAACGCGATCGAGCTGAAGTTGATCGAGACGGACTCTGCCGGAAATCGATGGCTCTTCGACACCGAAAAGGCACGCGGCGGGGCTGGAGCGGGTGAGCTTGGCGCCTTCGAGATCCGGCCCGGCAAGACTACCGTCTTTAGGATAGGGCCACCGTTTCAGGCCAAAATATCTATGGAGAAACATGGCAGAGACGCCCGGATCGCGTTCTATCTCGAATGCCAGGCGGGCGAATTGTACGTTCCCGGCGCCAAGAAGAATGGGAGGGACATACCCAAACCGCAGTTCCAGCTCGTATCGGCCACCGGCCAAACCGTTCATTCGGGCCAGTTCGAGTACACATGAGGCGAAAACTGCATGTACTCGTGGCGAGTACCTACGAATCATGGTTACGGCGGCGCCGGCGCCGGCGGCAAATGCAGAATGGAAATCCAGAACCACCTCGGCCCATTCCAGGTCAGCCAGGACCAAACCTGGCACACAATCAATTAGCCGGCCAGCCCTGTAACTGTGTAAGGTGGCGGCTTGCCCCTACCAGTTCAGCCACAATGTTTCACGCTTACGCGACTTCTTGCGGCCTCCCGCGGCATGATTTGCGATATCAAACTCGACTCGACGCCATTGTCCGAAAATGACTCCATACAAGTTCGACGGATACCCGCTAACGATCACCTTGCTGACACATTCATTGAGCGTCTCTCCCAGTTGAATGTGTTGCTCCTCCGTCATTTCTATTCCGTATACGTCTCTGCTATTGGGCGCACGCGTCTCGTGCAGATAGGGAGGGTCACAGTAGATCAGAGCATCAGGGTGATCGAAGCGTTTTATCGCTTTAATTGCGGGCTGCGACAAGATTTGAACTCGCTGCAACCGTCCAATTATTTCAGGCAATTGCTCTATCGCCGTCCACCATGCGTTTACATCTCCGGCCATTCCGCCTCGAGCCCTTGTAGTTGTACAACTCCATGTTTTGCCCCTGCCTCCAAAGGACTGTCTCCAGCGGATAAAATCACACACTGCCTTCTCGATGTCTGAAGCGTCTTCCGGATAACAATCAGCATTCTCAAACTCGTGCTCGCTGTAAGGAACAAACTGGACTCTCTCCACAAACGCCCGACCTCGCCTCTGCAAGACTCGGAACAGCCGGGTAATCTTCAAATCAAGGTCATTGTAGGCTTCCACTTCGGCAGGAGCCTTATTCAACAACACAGAAGCCGCACCCCCGAAGGGCTCAAGATAAATTCGATGAGGAGGAAACAACGAGATGATGCGTTTCGCCAAGTAGTGTTTCCCCCCGTGCCATTTAACCGCCGGTCTCAGTACCATCCTTGCTCCACCGCAAAGTATTGGGCACAATGAACATTCTAAACACAGTTATCAGGCCACCCGCGCAAGATTCAGTAAAGGCTGCCACTGCTTCACCAGCGAAACCTCCATCTTCTGCCGGTCACTTCGATTTACATCAGGCAACTCAGCAACCGAAATCCGAAGAGGTTTCTTCTTCGTATTCCATAACCAATCAGGCAACCCACGAGATGCACTGACCTCCATGTGCCGTTCAATCCGATGACGCAGGTTGTCAGTCTGCCCTAAATATACACGTTCATCCTTGCTTGAGAAGAGATACAGCCCCCCAACTTCTGACACTTTTCCCGATCTAAAGGACGCAGCTCTTCCCAAACCGTCCAGCGGTGGAATCTTGCCAATACCTTCAGCCTTGCCACCCAATCGCCCCGCCTTTCTAATTCGCAATGCTCCCCAGCGGTATTCAAGAGGGCTGAATCCTGGGGATAACATCGCCGCATACCCATCGAATTCCTCCGCCAGTTCAGGATCGCAGATTATCCGATCCAACGAAACACCTTTCTGCTCTTGCAACAATCTCACAGTTAGTTCGCTGGCATATTCGAACTCGTCGATGTTCTTTGCTGTATACCGCTTTGTCTTTGGCAAATGAGAAAGATTGCCTTTCTTTCTTTCACTCATTAGTGCCCAGTTCAAGTCGTAATCTGTCCCTGCAAGGCCCAATTCTCTGCATCGTCTCAGGAAGGCTCGGTCCAGTTGCGGATCTGCAATTACCCGGTCGACAGAACAGCTATTTCGCACTTCGCCGAAAGCCTGAATTATACTGGCTAGTCTGCCTCCCGCGAGATTATCCAGTTGTACAGCCAGTTTTGTCACAACAAGTTGGTTTAGACTTGTTCCTTCCGATTCAGCTTCCGTCTCAAGTGCAGCATGAAGCGACCGTGGGAGCCTGACTACAAACTTGCCGCTCTTTCTTGGAGCCGCTCCCTTCACCAGTCCCGTTTGGCTCATCTTTTGCTGGAGTAGTGCCCGTATTTCTTTGTACTCTTCAGTCTTTCGAAAAGTCTCTCTATCCTTCTGCGTCGGAAAAATCCGAACCAATTCACCGTCAAAAGGGTCAAAAAGAGCATTGGAAAAGTCGGCCCACGTTGTTGCCTTCATCGCAAGTTCTCTGGCTCTTTCCAGTACCGTACTTGTCTTATCCATGGTATTACCCCAAAATTCTAATCTGGCTCGATGAATTCTCCAGACCAATCCATGGCCTCAAAAAGCATCTTCTCTTGTCCCAACACGTTTCCAAACTTCTTAACCAGTTTTATCATCACCGGAACCATGTCCTCTTCCATGATTACCCACACCTGCAACGATGAGTCACTTGCCTTTGTCCCATCCTTCATCCTGAACGTACCTTCTGCTATCCCAGCAATAGAATAACCACCAAAGTTCAGATACAATTCTTCAAGGATGCCATCCATCACTTCTGGCGGGACTTCCCGACCGTCATTGTAGTTCGTCGGTAACAGAAGTACTATATATAGTATCGACTGTCAACGACTTTTGTTTAGAAAAAAACGACGTTTTCTTGAAAAACCTGCCTTCCTTACCCAGCATTTCAGTCTTGTCGGCTCAAAAACGCCCCAAGGACTCGCAATCCCCCCCCGAATGATTCCGGTACGCATCCTTACATGGCTCGCAACGCAGCAATCAAGGCTGCCCTATTCACTTAATGCCTACTTACTAATAAAGGCGTTTGCCAACGGCAAATGTAGACGAAAAGACAGGGAGAATTTTGAAAATTCTCAAAAATACGTAGTAATGCCTAGAGAGGGAACTGGCGAATTAGTAGATTAGCAAATTGGGTATTTCAGCATTATTACACCTGCTAATCACCAATTTCTAATCTCGGACACGCTCAAGAATCTGCGATTCTCTTCGTTCTTTATGCTCTCAGCTGCGGCAGTCTTTCCACCAGGCTTCCCAGAGGGCGGCCATCTGTTCTACCCTCTGTGGATGCTGTGAGGCCAGGTTGTGCAGCTCGGTTCGGTCCTTCTCAAGGTCGTACAGCTCCCATCCCGAATTGCCCAGGCTGACGAGCTTCCACTTGCCGGCGCGGACTGCCTTTGCCTTTCCGAACTGCCAGTACAGGACGTCGTGTGCCCGGCGTTGTTTGCCCCGGAAGATCGGCAACAGCGATTTGCCGGCGATAGGTTTGGTTTTTCGGCCGTTGATCCGTTCGGGGTACGAGGCGCCGGCGAGTTCCGTGAATGTCGGCATGATGTCGATAATGTGGGCCACCTGGTCGGTCTTTGCCCCGGCCTCGATGACGCCGGGCCAGTAGGCTATGAAAGGACTGCAGTTGCCGCCTTCGTAATCGGTGGATTTGAATTTTCTGTAGGGTGAGTTGCTGGCGTTGGCCCAGGCCGGCCCGAGGCAGCGGTAGCCCTCGACAGGTCCCGGCGGAATGTTCGGAGTCGTATCGGGTGTCTCCGGGCAGCCGCCGTTGTCGGCCAGAAACAGCACCAGCGTGTTGTTCCATTTGCCGATTTGCCTAACCCTGTCGAACACTCTGCCGAGAGCCTGGTCCATGCGGTCGACCATTGCGGCGTAGACGGCCATGCGCAAGTCGGCTTCGTCTTTCTGCTTTTCGCTCAGCGAGTCCCAGCTCGGCACGCCTTCGTCGCGCGGGGACATGGCGTATTTGGCGTCGAACATGCCGATCTCGATCTGGCGCTCGTAGCGCCGGCGGCGGAGCTTATCCCAGCCGATCTTGTACTTGCCCCGATACCTGGCGATGTCCTCGGGCCAGGCGTGTAACGGATAATGCGGCGCGGTCTGAGGCAGATAGAGCAGAAAGGGCTTGTTCTCGTCCTTGTACTCTTCGAGCCGCGCGATAGCGTAGTCGGCAAAGGCGTCGGTCGTGTAAAAGTTCCTGTCCTCGGGAGTGTATCCCATAATCGCTTTGCCTTCGATGGCCCAGCGACGAGGCCCTTCTTTCTTTCGGCCAGGCTTGCCTTCGCCGGGCCGGGCCTTGATCCCTGGGTTCCAGAAGTTGCAGCATCCGTCGGCCAGGCCGTAGTACCGGTCGAACCCACGGGTTGTCGGCAGCGGTCTTTGATGCCATTTGCCGGAGATGATCGTCCGGTAGCCGGCGGCGCGCAGGACTTCGCCGAAGGTGGCACCGTGCTCCATGTCCTTGACCCCAACGGCCTGGTCGTACTGGCCTGTCAAGAGGGTTGCTCGCGTCGGACTGCACTTGGCGCAGTTGTAGAACTGGGTGAAGCGCATTCCTTCGGCTGCCAGTTTGTCGAGGTTCGGCGTTCTGATTTCGCCGCCGTAGCAGCCGATGTCGGAGTAGCCCAGGTCGTCGGCCATGATGAGAATTATGTTCGGCCGGGAGCCCTTCGGCTCGGCAGCCTTTAGATATCCAGGCAAGGCGAGCGATGCCGCTCCCAATCCGATAGCCTTGAGAAAATCGCGTCTTGTCTGAGTGGGTCTGTGCATACCATTCTCCTTGCGCTTGCGATCATACCGGTGATTTCACTGGGAGCTATTCTAACCAGTTCGGCGAGAATGGTCAAACTCCGGGCGAGCCTGGCGGGGTACTGTTCACCAGAGAATGCTTACTGCCGATTAGTGAACCGAGCAGGATATGCAGGGATCGTATGCCCTGACGAGCATCTCACACAACTTGGTGACTTCCTCGTCGCTCTTGCCAAGCTCGATCTGCTGGGTCACCAGCTCAGGCAGGTCATAATGGATGTTGGCGTTGTTCTGCGTTGTCGGGATGATACAGTTGGCCTTGGTGATCGAGCCTTCATCGTCGATCGTGTAATCGTGATAGAGTATCCCGCGGGGAACCTCGACGGCGCCGACACCCTGACCGGCCTTGACTTCGTACTCGGCGCACACGTCGTCAAGATTGGCACCTAAAAGCTCGTCGATCATCTCGACGGATTCGACCATTACGTGCTGAGTCTCGATGAGTTGGGCGACGTTGTTCATGTAGGGATTATGATTCACGGGCTTTAGGCCGAGAGCTTCAGATGTGGCCTTGGCCTCATCGCACAGGAAATCGTAGTTGTTGTTGAACCGCGCAAGCGCGCCGGCAGCAAAAGACTCACGGCTCAGTTTAGTGAACTTCGAAGTCGTAAAATCTTCCTTGTATTCATTGGTCATGGCCAGGTAATCGTCCTCGGGCTTTACCACGCCGTCCGTGGAAACAAGGTCACCTCCTATCCAGGGATAACTCCCCTGGCCTTTGAGGGCTACGAACTCCGTCTCTCTGACAAAATCCGGCAAGGCAAGTCCTTTGAACACCTCCACGGCAGTTGCCACATCGGCGAGCCTTTCTTCGAGCCTCTGCCGCATGGCTTTAAGATCTTTCTTCTTGGGCGCCTTGCTAAGACCGCCCACAACGAGACTCACCGGATGCGTTGTGCGCCCGGCTACAAGATCGCACAGGTCGTTAGCGAGCCCCTTGAGCCGGACGGCGATGCCGACAACCGCGGGATGGGACTCTATAAGCGGAAGGACACTGTTGACATTCAGTAAGTCGGGCGCGGCGAGGAAGAAAACGTGTAGCACATGGCTCTGAATAGTCTCCCCATGCTTTGCCAGAAGACGCAGCAACTGAGCGTTTTTCGGAATCTCCACATCCATAGCTCTTTCCGTGGCTCTGAGACTTGCCAGAGTATGACCTATGGAGCATATCCCGCAGATTCGCGAGGTCAGCGTCGGCGCAAGATCGTGGGGTTTGCCACGCAGAATCGCCTCGAAGAATCGCGGAGTTTCCACCACTTCCCATCTCGCTTCAACCAGCTTGCCGTCCTTGACCGTAACATTGATATTGCCGTGACCCTCGACCCGCGTCAGGTGATGCACGTTTATCTTCATGTTGGTTTTCTGTATCATTATCCTACCGTACCATTGAATGCGCCGTAGAAGCGAAGCCTCTCGACAATCGCGGACTCGGAATGTCCCTTTTCCATCAATATTTCTTTGAGAGATTCGTAGTTGGCGTCTTCCGCGGGGCCCCGGCAACCCAGGCAGCCGACCTTGCCGCTCGGGCATACGGCGTCGCAGCCGGCGCGGGTGATCGAGCCAAGACAGATCTGGCCGAGATCGACTACGCAGGTATTGACCTTCTGTTTGCATTCGACGCACACAGGGTACTTCGGTATCTTGATCTCCGCACCCAAAACGACGTTCACGACGATCTGCTCGACTTCCTCTTTGGACACCGGGCAGCCCGGTATCTCCAGATCGACGTCCACCACGTCTGCGATCCTCTTAACCTTGTCGGTCTCGACCTTGTGCTCGCCATAGACTTCTTTGACAACGTCGTCAAGTTCGAAGCGGTTCTTCTGTTGGTTCACTCCGCCGAAGCAGGCGCAGGAACCGATGGCGACCAGGACTTTCGCCTTGGCCCTGATGTCCTTTAGCCTCTCGATCTCATCGGCTCTGGAGATGTTGCCCTCTATCAGCGCGACGTCATAGTCGTCTCCGCGGTCGGACGAGACTTCTCTGAAATTCACGATCTCCAGCAACGACAGAAAATCGAGAAGCGACTCTTCCTTGTTCGCCAACTGCAGTTCGCAACCCTCGCAACCGGTGAAGTCAAAGACTCCGATCCGGACTTTTTGTGGATCAATTCCAAGATACTTCACTATATTGCTTCCTTCAGATTTAGAACAGACCAGTAATCAAACACCGGACCATCGACGCAGGTGAACGTCGAACCCACCATGCATCTGCAGCACTTGCCCATCCCGCAGTGCATTCTCCTTTCGAGAGAGACGAACATGCGGTTCATGGGAATTCCCAGACCGTCCAGGTGGTCACAGACGAATTTGAACATCACCGGCGGGCCGCATACGATCGCGTAGGTATCGTCCGGCGTAATGTCTATTTCCTTGAACAGGTCGGTGATCATGCCCGTCCTGCCCTTCCAGTCGCCGGCTGCCTGCTCGACGATCGTCATCAGCTTTATGTGATCTACCTTCTGCCATTCTTCGTACTGGTAGGTAAAGAGCATCTGTTCGGGACTCTTGGTGCCGTAGAGTATGTGAACGTCTTTGTACTCGTCTCTGTACTCGCTTACCCAGTTGATCGGAGCACGAAGTGGAGCGAGCCCCAGGCCGCCGGCGACCAGGAGAATGTTATGACCGGCCATCTTCTCCATCGGGAAAGAGGTGCCGAACGGGCCGCGTATACCGACCTTTGCTCCTATTCTGGCCCGGTGCAGGATATTGGTGGTGCGCCCGCTCTTTCTGACACACAGCTCCACATATTCACTGTTGTTGCTGGAACTGGATAACGAAATGGGAACCTCTCCGAAGCCGGGCACTTCCAGCATAACGAATTGTCCGGGCCGAAACTTGAACAACCGCCGCTCGGTATTGTTCAGAATCTTCAGATGAAAGAGCTTCTCCGTATCGGTAAGCTCCACGATATTGGTAATCTCGCACTTGTAGACCTTGTCCGTTCTCATGAAGACATCCTTCTTGTTATACTGCGGGGGCTGTCTCATGAACGGCTCGGTATTTATGTCCTGCTTGGGCAGTTTGTAGTCCATATTAGTCTTCCATCTGTAAATCGCTGATGACGTCCTTCGGGTTTATTCCGGCAAGACAGGCTCTGCCGCACCGGTTGCAGCCTACACATATCGGGTCTTCAGCGTTCTGGGCAAATCCTCGATAGTGATGATAGAACCTGTATTTCAGCCTGTCCTCCTTGAGTGGCCTGAAATTATGTCCGCCGGCGACCTCCGCAAAATCATATAGGTTGCACGAATACTGAACACGCTCCTTACGGGAGCTCTTGAGGCTAACGTCAATTGTCTCTTCAATGCCATAGCAATAACACGTTGGGCAGACCATCGCACAGGTACCGCAATTGAGGCACTTGTCGCCCCATTTCTTCCAGACCGGGGACTCGAATTCTATGTCCAGGACGCTCGGAAGGCCGGCGATTTCGACTTTGGTCTTGAAACTATCTCTTAGATATTTCCTTCTCTCGTGAAATTTTACGCTGTCTCCGTTGACCGGGTCGCTGACCTTGAAGTTCTTCAGAAAGTTGAACGCCTTGGAGGAACCTATGGTCAGGTAGTACTTGTCGCCTATGTCTGTGCAGAACAGGTTAAACCCGCGGTGCGCAGTATCGTGGCCGAGAGATTCGCAGAAGCAGTCGTCCAGTGGCTCGTGGTCCATCCCCACCAGGAAGGTGTTAGTCCTTCTGGCCATATAGTAGGGCGAGGGATACGCCCCTCCAATGAGAATCTTATCAAGGATGCTCAGGGCGTTGATATCGCAGGGTCTGACTCCGACTATCACTCGCGGGTTGACCCTGTACTCGACGGTCTGGTCCCAGCCCTTTTCGGTAAAATCGAAACTCGAAAGCTCCTCCCGAAAGGGCAAAAAGAAATTCTTAATCGACGAGTAGGTAACCGTGTAATCCAGGTCCATCTCGTCGTAAGAATCGACATCCTTGAACTGGTATATCGCGGAACCGTCGGCGCGTTTGTCGACCTGTTTCGGGCCGAAGGTCTGATTCTGTTCAATCAGGCCGTCAACAAATCTCTTAAACTCGTTCTTCGTAATCACTTTATGGATCATCTGGCAAATTCCTTGGAAAGGCTAGCAAACGCACAACCCCAGAGACTTCGGTAAACCAAAAGCAGTACTATAACCATAAGACGCATCATCGGCAAGATTAATATATCGAAATTTGGAATTCTTGAAAAAATTGCTTTCTTGTATATGAGAATATGCGGCCCAGTTCACATCAAAAACGTCAGACGGGCAGTGCCAGCTACCTATTCGCTTTCTCGCCCATTAACTCGGCCACCTTCGGCTCAATAGCTTCGGCCCATATCTTATAGCCGGCTTCGTTGGGGTGCAAATAATCCGGCATTACTTTCTTGGAAAGGAAGCCGTCTTTAGTCAGGAACTTATCACTGATGTCTCCTCGATCTTAAGTTTCTTGTCTGCCCCTGTTTCTTCTCGACGGTGTTGGGCGGGGCATTCTCGGCATCGTATTTTGGAAGCCATTGCGACAGTTCCTTTTTGACGTCCCCGCAGCTCGGATCGCCGGCGAGATTCTTCCACTCCATCGGATCTTCTCTGTGGTCGTAAAGCTCTTCGGCGCCGTCGGCGTATTTGGTGTAGCGCCAATTCTCGGAGCGGATCGAGTGATTGCCCTTCTGATAGGTAGTGAGCGTCGGATAGTCCCACTTGGTGTCTGGCCCGGCCAGCAATTTCTTGATGCTGCGGCCTGCGATGTCGCTCTGGGGAGGCAATCCGCAAAGATCGATCAACGTTGGGTAGAGATCCATCAGGTTCACCACTCGATCGCATCTCTTGCCGGCCTTCGTCAAACCGGGCGCCTTGATTATCAATGGGCACCTCGCCGACTCTTCCCAGAGATGCGTCTTTCGATATTTTAGTTTTTCGGCCAGGAACCAGCCGTGATCGCCCCATATTACGACAATCGTGTTGTCTGAGTACCTGCTCTCGGCCAGCGCATCGAGCATAACGCCGACACAATCGTCGGCGTAACTTACAGCCGCCAGATACGCCTGCGTCGCCTCTTTGAACCTGTCGTATTTCTTGATGCGCAGGAAATCCTCGCTCGCGCGAAACTTGTTTGTACCGTTGGGCAGCTTGATGTCGTCCAGATCGTCGGCTCGAAATTCAGGCACCTCTATTTTTTCGAGCGGATAGATGTCAAAGTACTTCTGCGGAACAAACCAGGGCAGGTGGGGTTTGGACAAACCTACCGCCATGAAGAACGGCTTGTCGAACCCCTTCTCAAGCTCCGCCGCCGCCCATAGCGCAGTCTGATAGTCCTTTGTCGCTTCATCTTTGCCACCGGTGGGGCCCCAATCCAACGTTGCCGGCTTGCCGGCAGCTTTGCGACCGTTGAGCAAGGGCAATTTGTTCGCCGGGCCGTCGGACGTATCGGGGTTCCTGCTACCCCGGCTGCTCGTGGGCACGAACTTCTCGAATGCCCACTGGCCTTCATCGAGCCCATCGCCTGTCATGTGCTTGTGGAATATCTTGCCGCGACTGAGCGTGAAATAGCCGCACCTGGAGAAGTACTGAGGGAGCGTCACGGCGTCTTTCGTGCGCTCGGCGTTCTTGAGATTCTGGCTGTTGCCGTACACGCCCGAATCCGAGGGCAATATCCCCGTCAGCAGCGCCGAACGCGACGGGCAACAAACAGTGGATGGGCAATACGCCCTGCTGAAGACCATCCCGCCTCTTTCGGCAAATCCATCCATGTGTGGCGTTATCGCCTGAGGGTGGCCGCCAAAACATCCCACCCAATCATTCAGATCGTCAACCGCAATAAACAGAACATTAGGCCTTCTCCCCTGTGGCCGAGCGGCACGCAACGTTGTCGGTATCGCACAACCGACGGCGCCGGCACTCAAGGACTTTAGAAAACTCCTCCGGTTAGTCCTCATCTGGAACACAATCCGGCTTGCTCCTCAAAATATCATCTAAGGTGCTAACGAACCTGGACCTTACATGTTTCTACAGTCTCACCGCCGCTGTTGGTTGCAGTCAATGTATACGTGGTGGTCTTGGCTGGCTTGATGTTTTTCGAGCCCAGAGCGCTGACAGAGCCTATTTCAGGCTCTATGCTGATTCGATCCGCATGCGAGACGTGCCAGCTCAAGGTGGCACTTTGTCCCTTGCTTATCTTCACACGAGCGGTATCAAAACTGTGGATCGTCGGACGCTCAGCGGCTTCTTCAATCACCGTTGTCTTAGTTGCCGCGGTCGGCGGAACCAGCGGCTCGGCTTCGACTCCCGTCGCGGCCTGCAATTTAGCGGTAAGCACCAGAATTCTGTCCTGAGCTTCCTTTTCCTTGGCAACAGCAGCATCGCGCTGCTTAGTCAGATCGTCGGTCTGTGCCTGCAGCCCTTCGTTCGAGCCTTTGAGTCCTGCGACCTCTTTGGTCAGTTGGTCGCGCGAACCGGTAACCTCCTCTAGTTGCTCGGACAACTGTTTGTTCGAGGCGGTAAGTCCAGTGACCTGCTCGGTGAGCTCATTGTCCGATCTGGCAAGTTGGTCGACCTGATCGCGCAACTGCTTGCCCTCGTCGGTAAGCGTAGTGACCTGTGTCTGCAACTCGTCGCGGGTCGTAGTCGCAGCGGCCAGTTCCTTTTTGAGCGCGTCTCTTTCAGCCTCGGCCTTCTCGCAGGCGGCTTTGGTGCTTTCCAACTCGGCCTTCTGCTCGGCACCTTTGTCGCAACCGCTCAGAGCGAGCGAAAAGCATAGTGCTGTCGTGCATACAAAAATCCATTTTTGTCTCATCGTTCCCCATGCCCTTTCTTTTCAGTTGAAGCGGGTTAAAACCTGACGCCCAGCAGTCTCCAAATTGTACAACCAACACACTCTTGCTCAAAGCAACAAGAACACTCTCACCACTTCCCCTTTCCAAACTATAGTTTTATGGTATGGTGTCCGGCTCGAAATGTCAAAAGAAACTCCACAATATGAATTTTTCTTATGGACCACCACAATCACCGTTGTCGCTGTCAGTTTGAGGTATGCTCGGCGGATTCTTCATACTGCGCGAATCGCCGGGCGATCTGCGCCCTCTTCACATCACCGGCGTGGACCACGACACGGTATCTCAACGTCAGTTTTTTACCTTTGGGCAGCTCCAGCCGGCCGCCCTCGAGCCAGTACATCGGCGTCGGGGAGAAGAAGCCGTAATCGCGGGTGAACCACTTGCTCGGGAACCACCGGTTGTGAGGGTTTTGAAAAATGGCGATTCCCTCGGCGACGCCTTCGCGTGTGCCGGAGTAATCGCACCAGGGGGAATTGGCACCGAATGTGCCCTTCTCGGTAGTCTTGCCCTCGGCGTTGATGAGTGTGCCGCCGGATTTGACGCTTAACTGGGGCACAACGCGCGCCGAGAACAGCGCATGGTTGGTCTTGAGAATTTCGATATCAACCAGCGGTTCCAGGCTGATCTCGAAGTCGATGAGCCTGACATCTTTGCTCGGCGCGGCAATGACGATCCGCCGCGTATCGCTGATGATCGGCTCGGCACCGGGTTGGCGCCAAGAGCATTTGTCGGTGAAGACAACTCGCTGACCCGAGGCCTCAACGATCTTGGGACCTTGAGAGACGATCTGGCCCCGCTTGTTAACGTCCTGCCAATAATTGCCCCCGTTGACACGGTCGCAGCCGAAGAACAGCGAATGATGATGCGGATAAGGTTGCGAAGTCTCGGTCGTAATGGACTTACCCGACACAGGCCCGTTGACAGGCCAGAAATAAGGATACTTCTGCGAGCCGGCGAACTTATAGCCCGTGAACAATTTGCCGTCAATCTGAACAGTGACCTGATCCTTATCAAGTCTGGCTGTCACTTCCTGATTCGCCGCCAGGCTCGAAGTCAGAACACACATACTGATCAACAGGACTCCGACAATCCTTCTCAACCGGTTCATACGACACTCCTGTCTTTCCAATAATCAATAGCAAATAGTCAATAATCAATCTCAAAGTCGCCATGGACTGCGCATTGGGCGCCACAGCATCCGATTGGCCTCGTCGTCGTTGGCGAACTTCTCGGCGCCGGGGTCCCATTTGAGCTTGCGGCCCAGCCTCATCGCAATCTCGCCCAGCAGACAGACGGTACATGAGCGATGGGCGATCTCAACGGGGGCGACGGTCTTGGCCCGCGACTTGATGCACTCAATAAAATTACCTTTGTGCCTGTCACTCTTGTAGAGATGGAGTTCATCCGGACCGATAGTTGAGGTCAGCAGGGACTTGGGCTGGGTGTCAATCTCGCCGCGCATTACAGAAACCCAGCCTTCCGAGCCTTCGAAAAGGACCCCCTGTTTGTTCTTCTTATTGTCGGCGCAGATAACCTTCACGCCGTTTGCATAGGTGTATTCAATGCTGAAATCTCCGTGTACGTCCCAGAGTCCGTCTTTCGGATATTCTCCCCGGCCCTCGATTTGGACCGGGCCGGTTTCTTCGGTCCCCATCCCCCACTGAGCGATATCGTTGTGATGGGCGCCCCAGCCGGTAATCATCCCTGCGCCGTAATCGGCGATGCGGAGCCAGCCGGGCCTGCCGTAGCCTTTCCGGGGATGGACGCGTTTTTCGGTGTAGGCGGCCCAGGGAGCGGGGCCGAGCCAGAAATCGTAATCGAGCGCCTCGGGGACCGGCATCGGCTGCTCAGGGCCGGTGCTCGGATCGGTGCCGAAGCCTACCTTGACGGTGTGGAGTTTGCCGATGCGGCCGTTGCGAACCAGCTCGCACGCGTGGCGCCAACGTGCATCGGAACGCTGCTGGCTTCCCACCTGAAAGACTCTGCCGTAACGGGCAACGGTATCGCTCAACACACGCCCTTCCCGGATAGTAAGACTCAGCGGTTTCTGCAGAAAGATATCCTTGCCCGCCTTAGCGGCGGCAATCGCCGGCAGTACGTGCCAATGGTCGGGCGTGGCAATGCTGACGGCGTCGATGTCGGTTTGAGAGACCAGGTCTCTATAATCGCCGTAAGTTCTGCATCCCTTGAACGTTCCGCCCGAGCTTCCTCTGGCGTAATGCGTTTCCACGCCTTTTTGCGCGCTGCTGACCCGGTTGGAATCGACATCGCACACCGCGACGATCTGCGCCTGCTTGAGCCCCAGGATCTCCCGCATGTCACCGGTGCCCATCCGGCCGACGCCTATGAAGCCGAACGTGATGCGATTGCTCGGCGCATCTGCGCCAAGAACCGAAGCCGGCACGATGGTCGGTCCCAGCAACGCCGCGGTTGTCGCCACCGAACTTTTGAGAAACTGCCTGCGAGTCAGTACACGTGTTCTTGGAGTTCTTCGACTTTTCACAAGTTCCTGCCTGCCTTTCTCGACATAGGAAACACAACTTCTGCATTCCATCCGTAAGGCCCAATCATAGCAGGCACACTCGATGTTGGCAACGCGAATTTCCTTGCATCTGCCGTCAGGTTGCATTATTCTCAGGCCTGAACCCAGAAAGTATCGTTCCACCAGGTAAGGAGAAGACGCAGATGGCAAATAAAGCACAGGGCAGAAGACAGTTTCTGCAATTAGCAGGCGCAGGGGCCGCGGCCTCGCTGGCCGCCAGTAGCATCAGTCTGGGCCAGAGACGCCGGTCCACAGGACGGCGAGCAGGCAAACCGCTGTTTGAGTTGGGCCTGGCTTCGTACACCTTGAAAGAGTTCAATCTGGACGAGACCCTGGCGATGACCAGGAAAGTCGGCTTGAAATACATTTGCTTCAAGAGCTTTCACTTGGCGCTGGACAGCACACCGGCCCAGATCGAGGCGGTCGTGGCTAAGGTCAAGAAGGCTGGCCTGACGCTCTACGGCGGTGGAGTGATCGGCATGAAGAAAGAAGACCAGGTGCATCAGGCCTTCGATTACGCCAAAGCAGCGGGGATGAGGGTCATCATCGGCGCGCCGGCGCCTGAGATGCTGCCGCTGATCGAGAAAAAGGTCAAGCAATACGATATCAAGGTGGCGATCCACAACCACGGACCGGGGGACAAGTTCTTCCCGACTCCCGCTGTCGCGCTAGAACAGATAAAGGACCTCGACAAGCGTATCGGCATGTGTCACGACATCGGGCATACCAAGCGATACGGCGACGATCCAATCGCCGAAACGCAGCTATGCGCCGACCGGCTACACGACGTCCACATTAAGGACGTCTCGGCGGCGACCAAGGAAGGAACTGGAGTCGAAATCGGGCGAGGTATAATCGATATACCGAGGTTCGTCAGGACTCTCGTGAGAATGAAGTACGCCGGCATAGTCTCGTTCGAATACGAAAAAGAAGCCAAAGACCCGCTGGTGGGTCTGGCCGAATCGGTCGGCTACGTCAAGGGCGTAATAGCAGCTATATGAGAGCGTTCGCTGAACGTGTGCGCCTGCTGTTGGGTCCGGGTTTCTGTCGCCACTGATTCAGGTTTGACATAAACTCAGTTGCAGGTTCTCGTTGTGTTGAAGGATGGTTATTTTGCGCTGGACCTTGGAATCAAGGGACATGTTCAAAACGCTAATAGGATTGGGTCTCTTTCTTGTTCTTGCTGCCGTCCTCTTGGGAACCACAACAGTACTGCCGAAATTCGAACCTTTGTTTGAGGATGGCGATAGCCTGCTCCCAGATGCTTTCTACGTTCTCTCGACATTGACATTCTGGGACAAGCTCATAACCTGCCTCATTGGTGTGCTTTCGTGGGCAGGTCTGCTAGCAATCCTTGCGGGAATTGTGTCGAAGCTCCGGCAGGATTGCTCATGAAGAGAACCTAGGCGAAAGAGTGTTAGAAAGGTGGATTCATCATGCCGTACAACATTCGTATAGTGAGCACGTATCCCCCGCGAAGGTGCGGGATAGGAACATTTTCACGTGACCTGGCCACCGCGTTGGGATACTTCACAGCGGAAGTGGGCAAAATTAGAATCGCAGCAATCGACAACGGCAACGGCCCGTATCGGATTCCGGTCGAGTTGATGATTGATCAGTATAACCCCGCATCCTGGCGGGCCGCGACCGCCAGCATCGTCAGTCGCACGAAGGAGAGCGCATATCCAACGATTGTTCTTCTCCAGCATGAGTACGGACTAGACCCCGACGACAAGGGCCGGGCCGGACGCGGAACAAATTTCGTCGAAATGGCCAAGACCTTCACAAAGAACGGGCTAACAACCCTCGTATACCTGCATACGGTCCTCGATGAACCGGACGCGCATCAGAAGAAGGTCTTGCAGGAGTTGGCCAAGTGCAGCGACGGGCTCATCGTGACGACAGAGAATGCCATTAACATACTCGAGTCGCCCGCATATGGAATCCCCCACGCCAAGCTCAAGCACATCGACCACGGAATCAGAATGCAGCAGCGGACCCAGTACGACCGGCTGGAAATAAAACGCAAGTACGGCCTGGACAACTGTTTTCTCATGACCACGCTCGGCCTGCTTTCACCGGGCAAAGGAATTCAATACAGCCTTCGCGCCTACGGCAGGTTCATCAATGAGTCATGTACGGAGGCCCAGAGAAGCGACATAGTGTATCTGATCGCAGGTCGATGCCATCCGGAATTCATCAAAGCCGACGGCGGAAAACACTACAGGCAATACGAGGCCGAGCTGACTTCGGCGCTGGAAGATTCCAAGCTGAAGTGGCGCAAAGTCAAAGAGCCGGAAGGGGCCGACTTCGCCAACCATGATGTCGTCTTTCTCGACACGTTCCTCGACGAAACAACTCTGGTGGAGTTCTACGGCGCAACGAATGTAATGGTGCTGCCCTATCTCAACTTGCAGCAGATATCAAGCGGGATACTGGCCGATACCCTCGGCTCGGGAAGGGCCGCCATAACGACCAAGTTCAGATATGCCGTGGAACTCTTGCACTCGAACAAGGCGTGCGCGCCCGGCGCTGTCATCGGCAGATATGCCAGAGGCATTCTAGTCGATCCCGGAGAACCTTCGATCGAGCAAATAGCCAAAGGGCTTGACTTTTTGGTCTTTAATCAGGGCAAGAGGCTAATGATGGAAGAGCAGGCACACCAGCGAGGCTATCAGATGAGGTGGAACAACAGCGCCTGGGCCCTGCTCCAATACGTGGACTTCGTAAGAGAACAAAAGGAAATAGTCACCGGCAGGGGTGTGAAATTCACCAGGGAGAAACCCTCGGCCCTCGAAATAAAGAAGCGGCAAACCGCGTAGAGCTGCCTGCGAAATACGATGGACGAGAGACAACAGAAGATGGACGTTTCGCCCCTCGTCCATCATCATCAACTCAGCGTGACGAGTTTCTGCTCTTTGGCGGATTTGTAGACAGCTAGTATGATCTCCACCGCTTTGCGAGCTTCGCGTCCGTCGATCCAGAATTTCTCGCCGGAATCGAGGGCGTCGAGGAAGGCCTTGAAATTCCGCGTGTGATTCTCGTGCGTTATGGCCGCCGGATCGGAGACGCCTCCGCCGCCTTCGATCTCGCCGAACTTCTTCAGTACTTCCGCATCTTCGGGCCTTTCATCGGCGAACTGCCAGAGCGTGATACTGTTCTCCACATTTATGATCGTTCCTTTCGTGCCGGTGATTTCAAAGCGTCTGAACTGCCCCGGATACGAAGCGGTCGTGCCGTAGATCATTCCCAGCGTGCCGCTTGTGTAGCGCAGAACCGCCGCGGCGGTGTCTTCTGTCTCGATCTGTGGATGACCCAGCTTGGCCGTGAATGCCTGCACCGATTCGATCGGCGGCATCACATCACACAACATATCAATCATATGGATGGACTGGTTCATCAGCGCACCGCCGCCGTCCAGTTTCCATGTGCCGTGCCATGAGTCCCTGTAATACTCATCGGTCCGCCACCAGGGGACATGGATTGCTGCGTACGTTATGACGCCAAGGCGTCCGGAATCTATGGCATCTCTAATCGGCGTCATCATGTCGTTGAATCGGTAGGGAAATATACCGCCCAGAGACGTACCGGCCTTGTCGTGCGCCTCGATCATGGCGTCGATACGCTCTAGAGTCACTTCCAACGGTTTCTCGCATATTACATGCTTGCCCGCCTCGGCCGCGGCGACTGTCGGCTCGGCATGAAAACCGCTCGGGGTAGCAATCGTAATGATATCGATTTCGTCGCTCTTGAGCATTTGCTCGTAATCGTCAAAGGCGCGGACACCGTGTTTATCGGCAAGATCTTTAGCCCTTTCCGGGATCTTGTCACAACAACCTATCAGCTTTGCGTTGGGCATGTCAGCCAGAGCCCTGGCGTGAAAATCAGCAATCAATCCGGCACCGACTATTCCAAAATTCCATATCTTCATGTCTGTTTTTCCTCAAATAGCGTACAGCGTTTAGCGGATAGCGTATAAGCGCGTGTGCCTCTATACGCTATCCGCTCTTTTAGTCGCATTCCAACCCTACTTCTGCAGCAATCTCTCTAACCGCCGCAATCGCTCTGGTAAATAGCTCCGGTCCGGTCGTGCCGCCGAACTGCCCGCCTAGCTGCAGGTGCGGCTCCATCGTCATGCAACCGTCGTAGTCTATCGCCGCAAGCTCGGACAGAAGCTCTCTGATCTGGCCGTCGCCTTCGCCCGGCATGCTGCCTACGTCGGCGGCGCCGAGCTTCCAGTCCTTGATATGAATGTGCACAACGTAGGGCTTCATCACGGGCCAGCAGACCTCGACATTGTTGGTCATCTTCTCGCCCCAGACGAAGTTGGCCGGATCGTAGACCAGTCGCAGCTTTGGTGAATCGATTGCTTCGACCATGTCGACGCAGTTCTGGGCCGAGTGGCCGTAGATGTTGGCCTCGTTCTCGTGCACCATTGTCACGTCGGCATCGGCCAGCACCTCGATCTTCGCCGCCATTCTTTCGGTGACCTGCTCGCGGTAGTCGTCGATGTTCTTGCCCTCCGGGGCATAGTAGCTGAACATCCGTATGAAAGGCGTCTCGAAAAACAACGCAAGATCGACCGCGTGCTTGAACTTGTCAAGATGAGGCTCGAAAGGTTCGTCGAGCCTGACCTTGCCTATGGGCGAGCCGATAGCGCTGACCTTCAGCCCGTGGTCGCGTATCATCGTCCTCGCTTCATCCATCTCGCCTTTGGTCAGGTCCATGATGTTCTTCTTGTTGATAAAGCGAGGCTCGATATGACCGACTCGCTCGCCGGCGAGAAATTCGACCTGCGCCAAAAAGTCCTCGATCACTTCGTCCGCAAAAGCACTTAATTTCGCCATTTTCGTCGTGTCTCCATGTCATTACTTTTCAAAATGTGCCGCCAACTCAGGCAAATGTCTTTCAATTTCATCCACTCTGTAGCCAAAACCGGACCCGCTCAGGGTCGATAAGTCAACCTGGCCGTCGCGTCGTTTGTAAAGGCCCGGGTGTACGGCTTCTTCTGCCGCCGACGCTGCTGGGTAGAACTGCATCGAATTGGTCTCGACTCCCATTATCGTCCCTGCGTGCGCGGCCAGCCGGACGTGCGGAATCTGCGCAAGCATCGGATTGGTCAAATCCTGCACCATAAGGGTCATACCGTGTGCCTTGGCCCAGCAAAGGCTAAGCAGCGCGCCGGTCTGAGTCTTGCAGGTCTTAAGCGCCACCCCCGTCCAGCCCAGGCGGCGACCGAGTCTGACCAGCTTCCAGTCATGGGCGCTCTCGTCCATAAACAAAGGCTTTCTCGCCGAGACGCTGTGAACGTCAATCTGATTCTTCTCAAGGTCGTATGGGAACGGCTGTTCGACGTAAAGAATCATCTGATAAGTGCGAGGATGTTCCTCAACCAGCCGATCAAGGATCTCGTTCACGTAGGCCGGCTCGGTAACCGTGCAGTTGAAGTCGCTGGTCAGCCACTGCACATTGTTGTCGATAGCAATTTGGCCCACCTTGACCAGACGTTCGTAGTCCCATGCCGAATCGTTGCCGCAAAGTTTCACCTTGAGGCACGTCAACCCATCGCGCTTTATCCAGTCCGGCAACAACACCGGATAACCGTCGTCCGGCTCTGTCCCGGCCAGCTCGGATGCATCGAGCAGGTCCGTCCCGCCAACCAGGTGCCAGGCGGGCAGCGCAGCCGGCGCGGGAGAGACAAAGAAATCTTCAGGATATTTGCCTTCAAAGGAAACTTTCGATCCCTCGGCCGGCTCAATAAACGCCGACAAATCCTCATTCATAAACTCGGCGTTGTAGATCGAGTAGACGTCGCGGTCCAGAAGTCTGGCGTATGCATCGTGCAGGGCAACGTCGAAGGCCGAGCAGCAGACCAGGGCCGCCAGATGCGGCATCGGCTCGGCCTGCTCGCCACGCTCGCGGTTGATCTGATCCAGAAGATCGGGCAGGACTGTTTCGATGAATTCACTGCCTAATTCCATCGGGTGGCCGTGGCGGCCGAAAAGGGCCCAGGCCTCGGCGAGCATCTTGCAGAATTGCTGCAGCGCATCGCACCTTTCCTGGTAGCTCAGACTGCCGGGCCAGGTCCACTGCACGCTAAGCGGCGTTTCACCCCAGCCCTGCGCCTTTTGCCCTTGTCTGTTCGCCACGGTCATACGAACCCGCGCACAGACAACTTCGGTCGTTATCTCAGGCCCGAACTTCAGCGGGATTCTCATCTCGACCGGTATGAAATACAAGCCAACAGACACAGGAACAATATCAGGTTTCATGTCTTTCTCCGTTGCAATATTCGCCCTCTGCAAACCGACGACGATCATAGATTTATAATCGACCCTCGGTGGTTGTCAACCATAACTTTGCCAGATTCTTCTCGCCGCCGCTGGCAATTCTTTTTGGACAAGGCCTTGCGAAACCGATAGGCTTGGGCTATATTTGTGAGCGATTCAAGACAATGACATAGAAGGATACGAACATTTTTTCTGAAAGGAGCAGGCAAGGCTCTCAATAGACACTTGAAAATGGGGATGATCGGCGGCGGACCGGGGGCATTTATCGGTGACGTGCATCGCAAGGCGTCGCGTCTGGACGGCGGCAGAGATCTCGTAGCCGGGGCGTTCGACATCAACCCGCGCAAATCCAAGCAGCAGGGGCGGGAGCTTCTGCTCAATCCAAAGCGCGTGTACGGTACCTACGAGCAGATGATCGAGAAAGAGCTTAAGCTGCCCGAGGGCGAGAGGATCGACTTTGTTACGATCACCACGCCGAACAACTGGCATTTCCCCATCGCCAGAGACTTCCTGAACGCGGGCTTCCACATTATGTGCGAAAAGCCGATGACAATTAGTGCCAAGGAGGCGAAAGAACTGGTGAAACTTGTCAAGGAAAACCGCAGTGTCTTCGGACTGATGCACAACTACACGGGCTATCCGATGGTCAAGCTGGCCCGCGACATGGTGCGTGTGGGAGACCTGGGCAAGATTCGCAAAGTCGTTGTGCAGTACCCCCAGGGCTGGCTGGCCACCGCACTCGAGAAGACCGGCCAGATGCAGGCCGCCTGGCGTACCGACCCCAAGCAGAGCGGCGGCGCCGGATCCATGGGTGACATCGGCACACACGCTGAGAACCTCTCCGAGTACATCACCGGATTGAAGATCAAGGAAGTCTGTGCCGACCTGACAATCTTTGTCAAGGGCAGAAGGCTCGACGACGACGGTAACATCCTGCTGCGTTTCAACAACGGCGCCCGCGGCGTTCTGCACGCCAGCCAGGTCTCCATCGGCGAAGAAAACAACCTGGCCATCTGGATCTACGGTGAGGACAAGGCCCTCGAATGGCATCAGGAGCATCCGAACTATCTGTATGTCAAGACACCGGACGGCCCGGTCCAGGTATGGCGCCGCGGCAACGAATACGTGGGAGCCAAGAGCCCCGCGGCAGGCCGCGCGACACGTCTGCCCTCCGGGCATCCCGAGGCCTTCTTCGAAGCGTTCGCTAACAACTATCTGAACTTTGCCGACACCATCCGGGCCAAGCTGACCAGAACCAGACCCGATCCTCTGGCGAAGGACTTCCCCGACGTCAAAGACGGTCTTCGTGGCATGCTCTTTATCGAAACCGTTCTGGCAAGTGCAAAGAGCAAACAGAAATGGAC
>CAZLTY010000043.1:9627-24091 GCA_964562575.1 uncultured Pirellulales bacterium | reverse complement strand
CAGAACGGAGATCCACGTCCGCCAATGGTAAACCGTATCGCCGACAACCTGGCACCTTACGGCGGCAGCGTTCTTGTCCGCGGATTCGTATATGGCAATTATCGTTACACTCCCAAACCCTACCGTCACCTCATTCCCTACGACATCTTTGCCCCCGAAGATGGCAACTATCGTGAAAACGTGGTCCTGGTGCCAAAGGGCAGCGCCGGCGACTGGGACCTGTCGGCGCCGATCCCGGGAATTGACGGCGCACTAAGAAAGACCTTGATGGGTACCGAGCTGGTCATCGACAAAAGCTTTCCCAGTTCCTGGGTCGAGAAGTGGAAATGGTGGCTCGAGCAGGACACCTATCGTGACGGCCCGGGGAGCCTGAACAAGTTTTCCGCCCACTGTATCATGGGTGTCGCCATGATCAGTCCATCGCCGGCATGGACAGATTCGGCGCTGAATATGGTGAACTACTACGGCCTGGGCCGGCTTGCCTGGAACCCTGATCGCTCTCTGGATGAAATCTATGCCGAATGGATCAGGCAGACCTTTGGCAAAGACCCGAAAGTGGTCGAAACGATCAAGAATATTCTGCTTATCTCCGATGATGTGGCCCGCAAGCTTTACATGTACCGGGGGTACCGTGGCATCTGGATCGACCGTGGCGACGAGTTCATGGTTGAAAGCAAAACGCCCTACGCCATCAACCGGCGCGGCATAGGCCCCGCCTCTCCGGAGTTGAAAAAGCGGTTGCTTGACCAGTACGCGCCGGGCCTGCGCAGAGTCTACGGCGATCCGGTACGGGCTGAGGAGTTTCTCTCTTCATTTCATTTCCGACCTCATGAGTATCGCCTTTCCATTGGCCGGACGTTGATGCAGGATGTCTACGGCGGCATGGAAGAAGCTGTGGCTCTGTCTGAACAGATGGTCAGATTGTGGAAGACGCTCGAAGGCAGGATTGACAGGCGTCGGTTCGAATACACGCTGGACAATCTTGGTGATTTTGTCGAGGACGCCAGGGGCGACCGAGACAGCATGGCGAAGGCCTTCGAGGATCACACGGGCACCAAGCGCGATGACGTCCTATCGAGACTGACCGCACCGGCCCTGGCGGCGGTCGGCACTTTCAACGTTCGCCACTACGGCGCGGTCGGTGACGGAACTATCAACGATGCGCCGGCTATCAACAAGGCTATCGATGCATGCAACGCCGCAGGAGGCGGTACCGTCTTCGTTCCGACGGGCATCTATGCTTGCGGCTCAATCCGGTTGAAAAGCAATGTCACACTCGCCGTGGACAAGGGCGCTGTCCTCAAGGCGCTGTCTGGAGCAATGGATCCGTGGGAACCGAACCCGCATGACAAAGGTCTTATGGATTCGGCCTATTATCATTGGCGGGCGTCACTGATATGGGGTGAGAACCTGAGAAACGTGAGAATTATCGGGCCGGGCACGCTAGACGGCTCGGCACTGACCCGAAGCAGCAAAGTGCCGAAAGGCACGGGCGATAAGGCTATCGCGCTCAAGCTGTGCAAGAACATCGAGATTCGCAATCTGAGCATCCGCGAGGGCGGTCACTACGCTATTCTCGCCACTGGCTGCGAAGACATGATCGTCGACAACGTAACCATCAAGACCAGCCGGGACGGTCTCAACCTTTCGCAGTGCAGGAACGTCCGGGTCGTTCACTGTCACATCGACGCCGTTCGGCACGAGGACGGCTACCCCGCCGGTGGTGACGATGCGATTAAACTCGGCAGCGATCTGTCCCTCGGCAAAGCCCTGCCAAGTGAGAACATAACCGTTAGAAGCTGCTTCCTGGCAAGCGGGTGCAACACTCTCCAATTCGGCACCGAGACCATAGGCTCGTTCAAGAACATCCGGTTCGAGAACATCAGGATCATACGGGCCGGCAAGGCCGGCATAAGCATCACCTCGAACGACGGCAGCATTATCGACGGCGTCCACTACAAGAACATTACAATGGAAATGACATTCGTGCCGATCTTCATGAAAGTTTCCGACGTCGCCCGCGTGCCCGAAGGTACATACAAACGCGGCGCCATCCGGAACGTCACCTTCGAGAGCATAACAGCGACCGACTGTTTCTCATACTTCAAGAATCGTGAGATGCCCTGTGTTATCTGGGGAAAGCCCGGAAATCCCATAGAGAACATCGAGCTAAAGAACGTCCGGATCACAGCAAAGGGCGGACACCCCGCTTCGCAGGCTCTGCTTGATCCGCAAGAAAACGACGAGCGGTTCCCCCGCCACGTGGGATCAATACCCGCTTACGCATGGTACCTCCGCCACGTAAGGAATGTCAGTTTTCTCAACTGCCGCTTCGGGTTCGAGAAGAACGACGACCGGCCCGCACTTGTTCTCGACGACGCCGAGAATGTCGCTTTCGAACGGTGCGAGTTCCAAAAAGGTGCCAACTGTGCTTCTCGTGTCGGATTCCGCTCTCGACGATAAAATAACCGAATAGAGAAAAAAAGGGGTCACCCCAATCTTTAACATTTGTCCATAGTCTCGCTGCTTCGGACCATCATCCTCTACAAAAAGTCTTATACTTCGACTTACCCCTTGGGGGACTCCCATCTCTAATCGACTGCCGCCACTGCATGCCAACGGTCAGATTGCCCTCAGGCGTTTCCAAGGCAATGTGGTAGTGATTACTGAGTGAAACGTAAGCATGCAGCCGCCACGCGCAACGCTGGCAGGCTTGAAATAGACATCGTTCAAACGCATCTCTAGTCTCAGGAGTACCAAAGACAGGCTTGCGATAATTACCACGTTTCAACACGTGGTACACCGCACCAGGATATTCAACACGAAGGCTCCGAGCCATAATTGAAACAAAGTTGGCAAAATATGAAGTGACTTGAGTTGCCGCGAATACCAAGCACAAGTCCCTAAAAGGGAGTCTTAAAACAGGGGTTTATCAGGGGAATGAATAATTACGACCCCTTGGCCTGCTAATCAACAAGAGACTTGATAATTCCGCGCCATGTTTCTAAACTAAAGCTGATTATGGATCAGCCTGTTATAAATAGAATGAACTGTATTCATTGCCAAGGTATGCTCAAACGCAGCCAATCCCCCTTGCACATCGACCGAAACAGTATCCATGTAACGCTCGATAACGTACCTGCCTGGGTATGCGAGCAGTGCGGCGAGGCCATGTTTGATGAAAAGGAAGTAGAGACAATTCAAGATCTCATCAAACTGCTGGAGGATAAGAGCCAAGCATTGCAACGATCCGCATGAATCCATGCGTGGGAAACTGCGGACACCTCCCCAGGGTAATGACATTATCACAACCACTAATTCTCGCTAATTTTTTCGGATGCGACCGGCGTTCTTGCCCCGAAAACGCACATGGAGCAATTTTTTTTTTGGATTTCTCAAGTAGAACATGACACGCGGGGGCAGTTTCCGACAGTTGGCGCGCAGCTGCATGGCCGACGTTTTGCGGCCCAGCATGTCACTATTGTATATGGGCTCGTCGGATGGCGGTGGGACCCACAGCGGCGTCGAATATGGTGACCTCATCTATTGTGCCTGCGAAGGTATTATTGCCGGGACCGTGGGCGGCGCCGATGCGCATGTCTTCAACGCAACCTGTGTCAATTTCCGCTTCCTGCATCTTGTAAATCGTCCTGCGCATGCCGTCTACGTAGAGTAAGACGTCGCTTATCAGAGGGCGCTCAGCGTCAACGGGATCGAGCACGACGGCTACGTGATGCCATGCGCCGTCGCCTATCTGCTGCTGGTTTGCCGAAATGAATCCCGAGCCTACGGACAGTCGCAGTCTCTGGTCGGCGTCGACCTCCAACAGCCAGTAGCGTGACGGCTCGTTCTGCCCCCAGGCGATGATTGGAAGCGGACCGGTCGCCTCCGGCTGAGTCTTGATCCAGGCAAAGACTGACCGAGGATTCTTGCCGCAGACGCTCGCGTAGCCCTCTACCTGTACGTAATCGTCCGTGCCGTCGAACACAAGGCCGCCGCCGGCATGACCGGCTGCCCACTGAGAATCATCCGCGGAAAAGCCCAACAGAGAACCATCGCGGGCGCCTATGCTATCAGCAGCGATCAGGCCCGCAGTCTCGTCCAGCGGCCAGTGCGCCGCCGGCGCCGGGCCGTTGGCGTCCTGACCCCACACCTGAGCCAGAACGGCAAGATCATCGTTGTTTATTATGTCGTCGGGCGACACATCGCAGGAGGGATTCCAATTGGCCGCACCCGGTGCGCTGAGCCATGCCGAGGACATCGCCGACAGATCGCCTGCGTTGATAAGCCGGTCGCCCGTGCAGTCCTGCGGCGTCGATCCGTCCGCTGAGAATGTGTAGGTACGTGTGAACTCCGCCTGCTCTCCGGGCGCAAGAGTGATAATGACGAACTGTTCCGGCGAAACCTGGTAAGAAGTGGTCCAGATGCCGACATAGGCCGATCTCAGCGATGAATCGATGATGACACGTTGGCCGAGATCGCTCTGCTCGACGGCGATCGTATCGGGTCCGAGATAATCATCCGGCTTGTAGATCCAGGTCTTGGGAACGCTGGAAATCGTCTGCGTATACAGGACCATGTTCTCCAGGCTCACCATTGACGGATTGTTGTCCACCCACTTGAACCCTCTGCCTGCCAGCATCCATACCGGCGGCTCCCATTGCCGCAGCTCCGGTGACGCCGTCATGGCGTACGGAAAGTACACTCTATAGTTTGGGCCCACGTTTCTCTGGGCGAAAGTCAGGAAATTGTGCAGGTACTGCTCGGTGGTGAATGTACGTGTGCCGGTATTTGTCAGGACATAGTCCATGATGATTCTGTCATTCTTGACGATCACGTCTTCGGCGAGCCGGTATGAATATCCGTTGGCGGTTCCGGATAAAGTCTGGACGAAGTTGGCGCGATCCGACTGCCAGGTGGTCGCGGTCCGGGCCAGCTCCACGGCCTGGTAGGTGGAGCTGAAATTGTAGGCCGAGGAGTTGCGCCGGAGGATGCCGACGCCGATCTTGATGAATGCAGATCCATTGGAGCCCTCGTTATATCCGGGAGGGTCGGGCTGAAACGGTTCCTGGCCGATGTCGAATTCCATTGGCAGGCCGCCCATAAAACCAAGAGCGCCACCGGACGCAGGCGCATAACAGAAGTCACGATCGTCGAGCTGTACTCGTATCACATTGGCCACGGGTGAAAAACGCAGCCCCTGGTTCCAGCGGCAGTCCGGCGAATCGGGATCGCCAACTTCCACAATGAGGCCGCCACTGTGGAGGATTCGCGTCCCGGCGTGGACAGGTTGCGGGGGATTGGCCGCCCGAGTAGCCTGGAAAAAGGTCGCGACAAGAGCGGCCGACAGTATAAGAAGCGATGTCTTTTTCATGTGTGCCCACCTCAAATCCACGGATCAGGCTCTGTCTGAATATTCTACCCTTCAGGGTAGTAAATTCCCGCGGGCAAAACCATAACCTGTTATTGTAAAGCCGCTTACCCGCGCAAAAACGGAAATTTTCAATCGGGCCACTGTCTATGTTTTCCGAATCAACTCCAATACTGTTATAATAGCACATGGCAGCGCAGAATCAAAGTATTGTCTGGCCATAACGGCATGTTAGGAAACGACATGAAAGCTCTAACCATCCGCGCAATGTTCAGCTTGTTGCTGTTGGCCCCGTTCTCGCCCGGCCTGGGCAACGATGGCGTCGACGTATTCGAACCGGTGCGCACGATGTCTCACACCAAAGTGGTGCGCTCAAGTCATCTCGAGTATTCGGTCGACGCAAGCGGTACGGTCGATATGGACAACACAACAACCCGGCTGTATGAGACATTCAAGATCGCATTTCAGAACAACATTTCACTCACTATTGCAAACACGGGTAACACGACGGTCAAGAATCCCAGGCTGATCACGAACGGCAAGCGCCGCTGGTGGTGCATGGAGGAATTGCTCGACGAGATTCTCGCTGGCGCCAAGAGCGATCAGGAAAAGGCATTTTTCATCTATGACTTTGTCCGCAGCTATCGGCATCACGACGATCCTATCTTCGGAGACGATGAGCTGCACGATCCGGTAAAGATGCTGAACGTCTTCGGCGCCGGATTGTGTGATGACTCGGGTTACGTCGGTTGCTCGCTCTTCTATCACGCGGGGCTGAGCGAAGAGAAATACGGTCGCAATCCCTCTGAACGCACGCTGCACGGTCACATGATGTGCGAAGCGATCCTGCCCGGCGGATACCAGTTTCTCGATATCGACGAGAACACTTTCTACCTCGACCTGGAGAATGAGCTTCCAGTCAGCGGAGACGCTATCGCAGGCGATCACTATCTTGCCAAACGTGAGCACTCGTACGGCCCTATTTTCAAAGGTTGGAAGATCGGCGAAAAGGCAGCCTCGCTTTTCGGGCGCGACGACGGCTCGACTTTTCGCGCGGTCTCGGGACATCGTATAGAATTTGATCTCAGGTGCGGCGAAAGAATAGTCTACCGCTGGGACAACTGCGGCAAGTTCGCATCCGATGACAGCCAGACCGAACACCGGCGCAGGTTCTGGGGAAACTCGCGATGGGTCTATGAGCCGGTGCTTACGGCCGAACGGATAAAGGCCGATGCAACCGAGGTGACGGACAAATACCTGATCTATGAGATGAAGACACCTTATGCGTTGTGCGGCGGGCGCATAGCGGCGCGGTTTCTCGGCCGGGATCGGAGTGACCGTTTCATCGTCTCTGTTTCACTCGACGGCAAGAAATGGAAAAGGCTCTGGGAGCACACGGGCGCCGGCGACGCCGAATGCAGCATAGATATTGATGAGGCGATTGAGTACAAGAGAGCCCCGGCCAAGTACAGCTACTTTGTCAAAGTAGTTTCAAGTGCCGAGGCGATAAAATCGCTTCGCATCGAGTCCGGCCTGATGACGTCGCCTCATGCTCTCGCGCGTCTGAGCCTTGGGCGTAACGAAGTCGAGTACACCGATCAGACCGCGGAATCTCACGAGGTTACCGTCATGTATCGGTGGCGGGAAAGTGACAGCGTCAAGGCGCCTGCTCCTCCTGCAATGCCGATTGCCCCCCGGCCCGGCGAAACCGTGCGGGCCACAACCGTGTCCTTCAAATGGGCGCCCAACGACAAGGCGGAGCGCTATCACATCAGAGTGTCTCGGCGCGAAGATATGAAGCTCGCCTACAGACCTTGTTTTGATGTGATCGTAACGTCACCCGAGCTCCATTGCCCTTTTGCCGGTATGTTCAACCCTGACGAACAGTACTACTGGCACGTGCGCGCCTGCAACAAGGAAGGAGTCTGGGGCCCGTGGAGTGACGTATGGCGGTTTACCTGGCAGGGGCCGCGAATCCCGACCGAGCTTAGTCACGAGATTGAGGACGGCAAGATTACTATTTCCTGGAAACCAAACGCTCGTGGGACCAGGCCGGTGCAGTACGAGGTTTACGGCAGCAATGAGCGAGGTTTTGCGGCGAGTAAGAAGAGATACGAAGTGATGGGCCTCGGTGCCCAGCCGGCAAATATGCTCTGTGTTACGACCAAGACGCAGTTGCCGGTCGTATCGGCAGAAGCCGCAGAGCCGGGCACGAATTGCTCGTTCTATCGTGTCATCGCAGTCGACGCCGACGGAGTCGCAAGTGGGCCTAGCGAGTTGTTAGAGCTTCCTCATCCTTTCATTTATTCGAAACCTGTCACTGAGGCAAGAGTAGGCAAGCCCTATGTCTACAAAGTGAAGACACTGAGCTGCATCGGTGATTTGCAGTACCGCTATGCCCAACCGAATATGGCTTTTTGGGAAGAAGAGGGATACCAGTTCGAACTTGGCGAAAAGATCGCCTGGCTTCGTGTGGACAAGGACTCGGGCATGCTTACGGGGACCCCAGGTTCAAGCGACAAGGGGCCCTGCCGTGTCACGGTGATTTGTCGTCGCACATTTGCGCGTGAACTCAAACCGGCAGACTACCGGTCCTCATACTTTCTCAAGGATGCTCCGCGCTTTCAAAGTAGCTGCCGGCAAACCTTTGAGCTGAACGTCCGGTGATATCATTGAGCCCATTATTTCTATCACAAGCAGTAGTTGCACCCCAAGAGCTGCCGTGCTATAATTTCGCGTGACCTCGAAATCATATTCTCTGTCAATGATAAGGAGTCTCTTACATGAAGAAGAAAAGCAGTACCTGGACGAGACGCATTTTCATCACTGCCTTTTTGGCTCTTACCTTCTTCTGCTGGTGTCCCTTGCTCTATGGATCTTATGGCCCGGCGGATCGTATCCTTGGTGTTCCATCGTGGGCCGTGCTCGCGGCCGTTTTCGGGATCGTCCTTTTCGTTCTCGAATGGATATATTTGTTTGTCAGCGGCATGACGATGACCGACGAGGATCTGCCGGATATAATCTCCGAGTTGACGGCGGTTAACCCCGACGATTCCGATTCGCCGAAGGAGGACGAGTAATGTTTGCCGCTGCGATCATTACCGGGATCTGCCTGATCTCCGTCTTTGTGAGCTACCTTGCGTTTCGGCGCGGGTTCACGCGCAGTGCCGACGACTACTTCATAGCCGGTTCGAGTCTCGGCTATTTCGTCTTGATCTTCAGCATGCTCGCCTCTTTCCTGAGTGCATTCTGCATGTTCGGCATGTCCAGTCTCGGGTACCGCACGGGCTTCGGCGCCCAGTTCGTCCTGACCGTCAACCTCATTCCGTTGGGATACCTCTGGTACTTCATGCACAGGAAGACATTCATTCTCGGCAGGGCGAGGAGATGGATGTCCATGGGCGCGCCCTTCGGCGAGCGCTACGGCAACGGCATGAGGGTCATCATTCCGATGGTCGTACTTGTGGCCTCGATACCGTACCTCGTTGCGCAGGTCCAGGGCATCGGCGTAATGATCGAGACGATGAGCCAGGACACAATTCCCTACAAACTGGGTCTATTCTTCGTGCCGGCATTTATTGCCCTGTACCTGATGATGGGCGGCATGAAGGGAGCCGCCTGGGTCAATACCATCCAGGGGATATTCTTTACCGTAATGATCTTCGTTTTGTTCTTTGCCGTAATGAACAAGAACGGCGGATTCGGCCCCACCATGGATCGCGTATTTGAAAAACACCCCGAGCTTTTCCAACTGGGCGCCAAAGACGGAAAGGTCTGGAGTTATTCCATGGTGTTCGGATTTGCAGCGGCTATGAGTTTGGGGTGCGTGTGTTTTCCGCAGCCGTATATGCACGCATATTCGAGCCGCTCGGCCAAGGGTTTCAAGGCAATGATCCTTGCCTTCGGCGGTATATGCCTCGTTGTGATATCAATGCCTATCCTGATCGGGATCGCGTCAAGAATAATCGTTCCGCCACTCGAGGGCGTGGAGGCTGATACAGTCTACGGACTCGTGGCATCTCAGACGCTTCCCAATTGGCTCGCAGCACTTGCAGTCGCGGGTGGCTTCACCGCGGCGATGTCCACGGTCAACGGAATGGTGTTCGGCAACGCCACCAACATGGCCAATGACCTCTACAAACTTTTCAAGCCAAAAGCCCAAGCCAGGGAGTTGGTCACCTTTGCGCGCGCATCCGTCGCCGCCATAATGGCCACGTGTGTTGTCATTGCCTGGAATCCTGCTACGCCTGTGGCGGAGTTGTCTGTTATTGCCTTCGGGACGGCCGCTGTAATTATCTTCCCTTTGTGGGGCGCGTATTACTGGCGGCGTGCCACCCGTTACGGGGCCATCGCTGGCACATTGGTCGGCGCAGGTATGAATCTGACGTTTCTCTTCAGGGGCGGCAAGAACATGGTCCTCCGCCCTCAGCCATTTCTGCAAAACCTCAACGGTTTTCTGGTATCCTTCATCGTTGCGGGGATTGTTTTCTTCGTCGTCTGTCTTGTCACCCAGCCGGGCCCGACGGAAAAGAAGAGCCTGGCTCTGTTCTTCCATCCGTCACTCGACGAATAGCCGTCAGGCGCCCAGGCAACCTGTTTCTGACGCTGAAGACCCTCTTTCGGGCAGTTTCCATCTTGCCAGAGGGCTCCACGAGCAAGGTTGCTCATTGAGGGATCTTGCTGACTTTGCGAACGAGATACTCGATGAGATCACAGTAGTTGGCACGATCGGCAAATCCATGTCATTGGGCAACCTGAGGAACATTTCCCTTAACCAGTCTCTGGGATTCAGCTCATCACCCGGACGCCTCGGTCACGCAGGTAATCGTTCCATGAGTCCACCGTGCTGCGGCTTGGCGGCTTTACCGATTCGGGCAGCTTCGAAGTCAGGCCAAAGCGTTTGAGCTTTGCGCGCCATAGGTCATAATAGGCGAGCAACTCCACGCCGTGAAGTTGCTCAAGTTCACGTGCCAAGCCGACGATGCCGTCGAGGTGTTCGTCCCGTGCGTTATGCTCGGGGATCATGGGACAGCGCAGCAGTATCGCCGCGCCGGCGGCGTGCAGACGGCGCAGGTTCAAAAGGATCAGGGCGTTCGAGACGCCCGTAAATCTCAGATGTCGGACAGGGTCGGTCTCCTTGAAGTCGTACAGCCACAGGTCTACTACGTCGAGCAAACGTTTTAGATCGCTCCAGCCGGCGTAGCCGGCCGTTTCGACGCAACAGTGCAGACCCTTGGCCTTTGCCTTGCGAAGCAGCTCTTCGACGAATTCCGGTTGTTCAAGGGGTTCGCCGCCCGATAGTGTCAGTCCGCCTCCCGAGGCCTCGAAGTAGTCCCGATCCCGCAGGACGATGGTGAGAACCTCGTCGACGGTGACAGAGCGCCCAACCATCTCGAGCGCCTTGGCGTCACACTGTGCGGCGCAATCGCCGCAGTTGGTGCAACGCCTGCGGTCCAATCGCGCCTTGCCGTTTACATCCGCCGACAGGGCCCTCGTCTGACAGACCGGGATGCACGCCCGGCAGGCGATACACCGATCGCCGACATACGAAAGTGATGGCTCGCCGCTGATGCTCTCGGGATTACCGCACCAAAGACAGCCCAGGGGACAACCCTTGAGGAACACGGTCGTGCGGATGCCGGGCCCGTCGTGGATGGAAAATCGCTGGATGTCAAAAATGCGGCCAGTCATAGTCCGGCTCTTACATGTGCTCCTCACGGGCGATGATCTCTTCCTGCATTTCCGGGGTGAGATTGACAAAGAACTCACTGAAGCCGGCGATCCGGACGACGAGGTCGCGGTACTGCTGAGGGTCCTTCTGGGCCGCACGCAAGGTGGCCGAGTCGACTACGTTGATTTGCAGCTCCTGGCCGCCCTTTTGGAAATAGACATTCAGCATCGCGCGCAGCTTGTCGCGCTGGGTCTTGTTGACGATCATACCGGCGTGAAAACGAATATTCACCTGATACCCACACTGCCAACTCTTTCTGGCGTTTAGCTTGCAGACCGAGTTCAGCAAGGCGGTGGGGCCGCTGCGCTCGCAGCCGACGGAAGCTGCTACTGAAGTAGCTAATGGTGTGCCCGCCAGGCGGCCGTCCGGAGTAGCCGGCGTTTTCAGGCCCGTTCGTACGGCGGAGCTGCGCACGACATGACAATTGCCGAATTTCGTGCCGTCGCGTGGATCGCGGCAAATTTCCTTCATCGGTTCGTCGCGCAGACGTTCAACCAGGCGAATGACATATTCCAGACGCGGATCGTCGTTGCCGTGCTTCGGCGCGGCCAGCAACTTGGCCCGCAGCCTTTCGTGACCGGCGAAGTTGACGCCGCAGGCCCGGGCTACCTCATCGAGCGTGGCCTCTTTCTTTTCGTATACGACCTCGCGAATCGCAGCCATGGCATCCACCGCGTTTGCGAAGAAAACGCCGCCGCAAGACAGGATATTATACTTCGTGCCATGTGCCATATCGCGAGCCTTCTCCACGCACCCGTCGAAGAAGCAGGAAGTCAGGGGCGTGACACCCCAGCGCATCTGGGCCTCCAGCGTTCGCAGTGTGTTCTTGTAGCTGCCGGCCACGGAGTTGCGCATGTTCCGGCCGACCGCATCGGCGAACTGGCTGAACGTCTTGAGCTCTGCCGTCGATGGTGCAGAGGCCCCGGCCTTCAGGTTGCCCTTGTAGCCTCGGCCGCAGGTCAGAGCCTTTTCTATCGCACCGAGATAGTTGACACTCGCGCCGGGATTGAAGTAGAACTGCCCGGGGATCCCCAGCTCGTTGCAGCCTACGGCGACGTAGTTGAAGGCGTCCTTGCGCGCGACACCCAGCTCCATCAGAGCCTGTGGAACGGCGTTGTCACTCCACATCATTGGAAAGCACGTGCTGCGCAGCAGGCGCGACAGGCAGAAGTCGAAGAAACTCTGGTCGATGTTGGGATGCCAGCGAATCCAGATCAGCGGCTCGGGCAGCGAGAGGTTCGTAGCGCCCTCGACGAACAACCAGGTCAGACGGTTCGTTTGGTCCTGTCCGTCGGCCGTCGAGCCGCTCAAGCACAATCCCTGGGTCAGATGGTGCTCCGGACCCCAGAAGGTGTTGTCGTACATTTTCAAAACAAAGTTCTCGATCAGGCGAAGCGCCGTCGCATCGTCTATGCGTCCGGCCTTCTTGTCGGCTTCGTAGAACGGAAATAGAATCTGATCGATGCGGTCCGGCGTGCATGAGTAGCCGTGGCCCTCGATATGAATTGCCTGGTGTACGAACCAGATCAGTTGCATGGCCTCGCGAAAAGTCTCCGGCGGCTCGGTGGCAACCTTGGCGGCAATGCGCGACATCTCGCGCAGCTCCGCGGCGCGTGTCACGTCGTCACATGCCTTGGCTTCGAGCCCAAGGAACTCGGCATATCGTTGTGCCCAGCGTGACAAGCCGACCAGCACATGCTCGGCCGATGTCAGAAAGGCGTTTCTTTCGGCGTTGGCTTCGCCTTCTCGTCGTCGTCGGACTTTGCGCAGCACGCCAGCGAGACCGACGCGCAATAGCTCAGCATAGTCGGGGCTCAGATGGCCTTGATTGGAGAGGAACTTGTAGTTCAGGGTTTGGGGTACTTCATCGGCATTGGCTGCCGGTGGCTTGCCGAGTATTTCCGTCCGGTAGAGCCCCCAAGCGTTGCGGTTCTTCCAATAGTCACGAATCTTGTCCGGGACCTGGTCCTTGAGATAGCCGGCGCGTTTGGGGACTTCACCGGTGTAGATGCCGTTTTCTCCGATACCCAGCTCGACAATCACCGGCATGGCGCCGGGCCGTTCGCTGATAGATCCGGCCAGGGCGTCGTGCTTGCGCAGGTAGAGCGGCACGGTCTCGAAATACTCTCGCAGGGAAAGGCCCTTGCGGACAATCCACGGCTCGTCGGCGTGACGCTGATAGACGGCAGTGAAAACCTCAGCTCGGTGCAGACCGACGCCGACCGGCGAATCGACAATGGCCCGGCGCAGCGCGCCTACAGTCGAAGTCGAGGGGGTTGGCAGTTTCGCCAGCAGAGGGGCCGCACCATACGCCCCAAGCATCGCGAGAAACGCGCGACGTGTGATGTGGCCCTTTGTGCCGGTGTCTCGGTTGTGCTCTGGCATTGGCCTGATTTCAGGAGCTGTCATGGCCGTTGTCCTTTCTTTTCAAACATGCACCGATTGCAGGTATCGGACCGGCTGTACCCGACTGGCATTGTTTCACCCACATTATTATCGCAGATATTTGTCTTCTGTTCAAGAGGCGACAGGCAGGCACGTTTCTACCGCTATAGCTAAGCCTGCGCATTCATCTTGAACACCGACGTGTCCAGACCGAGAATGAAATTCCAGAAGGCCACTTGAGCACATGAAGCGGGGTGCACTGTCTGTCGCCCGAAATAGATGTTCTGGGTGATGTTTAGTCCGCGCACTTTTATAGAACGCACATTGTCCGGACAGATCTTCTGCAGGATCATGCTGGAAACAAAGCCAACTCCCAGACCTTGCCGGACAGCCAGGGCAAGCGCTTCTGATGTGCCCATCTCCATGAACACGGTCAGGTTCGTCATATCGATCCCAAGTTCCGCCAAGCCGCGTTTGACGTTCATATACGTACCTGATCCGGATTCACGCATAATGAAACGTCCTTCATACAAGTCTTCAGGCTCGATCTGGTCGCGCTCGGCCCAGGGGTGCCCATCCGCGGCGATCAACACCAGAGGCTCCTGCATATAGAGCTGAATTTCCGTCGCGCCCTGAGCCATATCACCAAGATTGGTGAAGGCGAAATGAATATCTCCCTCTGCAAGCCTGATGAGGGTCTGGTCCTGAGGCAGCACCTTGCATGTGAAGCGCACGAGGGGATACACTTCGTTGAACTTTGCGAGCAACAGGGGCAGCACATATTTGCCGGGGGCCGTGTTGCAGCCCACAATCAAGTGGCCGTGCACCTCCTGCTTCATCAGTTCCATTCGTTCGGTCGCTCGAATCGAACCTTCGACAATCTCACGAGCCATCGGCAGCAGCACCGTGCCGGCGTCCGTGACCGCAAGCGTGCGGGCCTTTCGCTTGAACAGGTCAACCTCCAACTGGGTCTCCAG
>CAZLTY010000043.1:0-9617 GCA_964562575.1 uncultured Pirellulales bacterium | reverse complement strand
GACACTGGACTGCGTGAGATGTAATCGCTTTGCAGTCGCGGTGAAATTCAGCGTTTCAGCCGCTGTGACAAACACATTCAATTGATGAACGTTCAACATGAGTCCCACCGTATCAACAAAGTTTCATGCATAAGATCTTGGATCAACCACATTTTCTAATCTCAACTATTATATACGATTAGTTCTTCTTATGGAAGTGCATTAATATAATTCATTAGTAAAAGTTAGTCAAAATATAGTTTTTCTCTTAGTAAATGTTATAATGCATTTTGGTGTTCTACAATCTATTGAATCGGCTTTAGGGACTTTGTTAGGAGAAAGACACGATGAAAACAGTAAGAACTTGGAAAAACAGGCCCGATCGGTTCGCCGTCCTGCTGCTGCTCGGGTGTGTTATGGGACTGGCTAGCCCGGCTGTCGCCGCAGTCAATCATTCCCTTTTCTTTCAACTCAACAAAGACTTTAAGACTGCGTCCGAAGTTACGGAGACTTGTTTGATGTGTCACTCTGAGGCTGGAAAACAGGTTATGCAAACCACCCACTGGACCTGGGAGTACACCACCAAAGACGGCCAGCAATTGGGCAAGAACAACGTGATCAACAACTATTGCGTTGCTGTTTCCTCCAACGAGCCGCGTTGCACAAGCTGCCACGTGGGCTACGGCTACAAGAATCCCGAGACACTTGCTCAGATGGATGAAACGGCCGTTGACTGTTTGATCTGCCATGACGGGTCCGGCACGTACAGGAAATTCCCAGCCGGCGCCGGCGAGCCCACCTACGAAGAGAATATCTTCCCCGCCGGTCCGGGCGAACCCTACGGAAAACCCTGGTCACCCGTAGATCTGAAGACGGCCGCCCAGAGCGTGGGGATGCCCACTCGGAAGAATTGTGGCGCATGCCATTTCAACGGTGGCGGTGGCGCAAACGTCAAGCACGGTGATCTGGACGTGTCCATGTACGATCCGAACTTCGCGGTTGATGTCCACATGGATGCCAACGGTCTGGACTTTGCCTGCCAGAGCTGCCACACCACCCATGAGCACAAGATCGCCGGCAGCCGGTATGAAATGGACCTTCACGGTTCGACCAGCTTGCAGAGCTGCAAAACCTGCCATGCCGAGCATGCCCACGAACTTGACGTTATCGATCAGCATACCGCCCGTATCGCTTGTCAGACCTGTCACATCCCCGTCTATGCCAAAGAAAAATATGTGAAGACCTGGTGGGACTGGAGCACCGCCGGCGAACTGAAAGACGGCACAGGCGATTTCGAAGGCCGCAAGGTCTGGCGTGTCGAAAAGGACGAAAACGGCAACAAGATATACATGACCCCGAAGGGCAGCTTCATGTGGAGCAAGAATCTCACTCCTGAGTATGTGTGGTCTAACGGCGACATCAGATACATCACGCTTGACGACACATTTGATCCCAACGCAGTGGTGGCTATCAACCACCTTAGCGGTGACATCGGTGATCCCAACGCAGTGATCTTCCCCGTCCACATGTTTGGCGGCCTGCAGCCTTACGATACAGGCACCAACTCTCTGGTGGTCCCGAATCTCTTCCCGACGAACCCGGAGACGGCGTTCTGGAAGAACTGGGATTGGGCCAAGGCCATTGGCCAGGGTCAGGCCTCTGTCGGCCGCCAATTCAGCGGTGAGTATGGTTTTGTCGAGACCGTCATGTATTGGCCTCTGACCCACCAGGTATCTCCTGCTGAAGAGGCGCTGAGTTGTTTCTCCTGTCACAGTGCCAACGGTGTGCTGGACTTTGTAGCCCTCGGCTACTCTGAAGAACGCACGACAACTTTGACTACCTTCCTTGGATACCCTCAGTAAGCCGAAGTCTGGATTATGACGACAGCCAGGTTGGCATCAATTCGGGGCTTGTACTTGATTAGTTCGGTGCAGGGCCCAGCATTTAGAATGAAGAATTGAGAATTCTAAATTCTAAATTCAATGAGCATCGGTACTGAAACAGCGGACCGAACCGTCTCTTAGAGAAATGAACAACCGTCCGTCGACTGCGGCCATCGCATCCCATGCCGGAGCGGCATCGAGTTTGTATTCGGCGATTTTCCTGCCATCTTTGGCAGAGGCGAGCCAAAGAACTCCGCCCAGGCGCTGTTCATATGATGCGACGAAATCTTCAAAGAGGTTGTTCCTGAATTTCATCGGTGTCCCCGCAACGCAAATAGTGCCACCGGCTTTGATGATCGCCTTGCCTGTCAAGGGTATGTTGGTGCTCCACAGTTCTTTGCTGCCCGCTCGACTGGCCCCTTTCTTGGCGCCTCTTCTTTTTCTGCCGGGCGCTTCGCCGGAAGCGGCGGCTTGGGTCTGCGAAGAATTTTGCAGGGAAGCGGCGAACAATTTGTAGCCGCTCTTGCGGGGATCGAAGTAGGAGTGGCGCTGAGTGTGAAAGCCCAGAACACCATAGCATCGATTGCCATCTACCGCCAGAATGTCGGAATCAACGCCGCGAACCGCGGTCCAGGAGTACGTCGTATTGACGGTCCAGTACGTGCGATGCTGGGGGGTGTCGTCGAGGAAACCGGCTGAGGGAATAAGATGTGGTCTCGCGTTCTGCGAGGTAGTCAAGTCGGCATTGAACGCCTTGTGTCGCATATAGAGCAACTCTCCATCCGAGACCATTATGTCGCCTTTGAAGCCATCTCCAGGTGCGCTGTCGACGCGACTTGCCGTCGCCGGAAATCCGTTCTTGTCATCGAATGGGCCGTAAATCTGACGGGTGTGCTTGACCGCGCCCGTTCGGGGATTGAGAGCATAGAGGAATATGCCGCCATCGAGGAACGAGCTTCGCCCGGCTGAGAAATAGACGGTGTCGTCCTTAACGAGCACACTGCCGTTGACGGGCCAGGCGGATTCGAGCCGGCCGAATGCACCGACGAGCTTGTCGGGCAGATCCTTGAACCTCCAGACCAGCACGCCGTCGTCTGCTCTGAGGCAGTGGACCCAGCCGTCGCGCGAGCCAAAGAGAACAAGTCCCTTGTAATATGCAGGCGGCGAGTCGACTCGCCCGCCGGCTGCGTAACTCCAGAGAATCTTTCCATCAGCGGCATCCAACGCGCAAACAGTATAGGCATCCGCGTTGGCGACAAAGACCTTTCCGTCGGCTGCAATAGGAGCGCTTGGAGTCCCTGTGAACGTCACCTTCCATTTTTCAGCCAATGCGGCGGAAAGCCCGGCATCGTTTGCCCCGCCCCTTGCATTGTCGTTTCGGTAGACCGGCCAATCGTGATGAGTTCTTAGTTTTGAGTTTTTAGTTTTGAGTTGGCCGTAGGTGGGGCCCTTTATCAATTGGATGGTTCTGTCAACCTCGATCATCTGATCCGGTGCTCTCAGGTCGGGCTCGGTGTACAGTGCGTTGAAACTAGTGATCATCGCTCCGGCGCTGCACTGGCACGAGTAGGGCGGGGCATACAGCATTCCATTGGCCGGCAAAACCCCCATGCCGCACGTTCCGCGCACCCAGTGGTTCGGAAACTCCTGTCCGGTCTTGAGGTTGACAAAGTCGGCGCCGCCGGTCTTGCTGTTAATGAAGTACTTTTCCGTGATGAAGTTTCTATAGCACCTGTCGTGGCCCATTGGTCCTTTCATTATCTGCGCAAGCACCCTTGTCTCCTTGCCCGTCTGAGGGTCGTGGCTCGTTGGTTGGCCGGCACCGCCGGTCCAGGCGAGGCCGCCGACCACGAAGAGATCCGCGGTCTTCTCATAGTTGTTTCTCGAAGTGCTCGTCCATTTTTCCTGTCCGTTTCTCAGGGAGTAGGCTATAAGCTTTTGACCTTCGGCGGTGTACACCGTTTCACCTGAAATTACAAGCGTGTTTGACTCGGTGCCGTCGCCTGATTTTATGTCTTTGGCCACCTTCCAGACGGCATCGCCCGTTCGTGTGTTTAGACATTTTAACCCTCTCCGAGTCATATAAACGGCCGACCGATCTTTGATCGCAAGGGTCGCGGCAACATAGTTGACAACGTCGGCATCCTCCCAAAGCACCTTTCCGGTGGCGGCGTCGATGGCCAGGATGCTGCATTTCGTCTCGGTCAAATCCTGAAATTCTCTGGCGTACCCTTCTTTGAATCCCGTGCCGTCGAATGGAGCATCTTTGTCGGTTCCACCCGTAGTGACTCCCTTGCTGGCTTGGGTCTTGACTATATTGTACTGCGCCGAATTCATGCGGTCGCCGACAATCGCATAGAACCTGTTTTCGTGATACACGAACTCCTGCGTCTCTTTTGTACGGTCATAGACTTTGAGGACTTCGCCTGTTCTGGCATCGAACGCGGTGACGGAAGCGTCTATGCCGGGCGTACAGTAGACTCTATCGCCAATCGCAGCCAATCGTCTTTGAAGCTGCACGGCCATGTCCTTGATGTAACGGGTCACCGGCTCCCACGCTGCAAATTCGTATTCCCAGAGGACAACGCCGTTAAAGGCATCGCGAGCGACAAGCGCGAACCTGCCGGGCAGGAAGGGATTCTCGACAGTCGCCCTGTCCTCTATCGTGAAGATGCGTCCGCGGGCGGTCACCACGCTGTTGACCGTGGCAATAGCCATGTGCGAGCGACTCCAGGCCGGGCCCGTCACCCACTGCATGTGACGCGGCGGTCCGACGGCGGTATCTCTGGAGACGGCATTGTTGTCGGCTTCATGCAGGTACTGCGGCCATTCGTCAAGCTCCCTGGGCCATGGCTTAACGAGCTTGCGCCCGCCAATCCACGCTGCCCCGAGCGGCGTTAGAACACGAAGAACTTCCTCTCTGGAGAGAGAACCGAGTTCGTCGGCGATGACCAGGTTTACAAGATTGTCTGCGTACGGCAGTCTCGTACCATCATAGACAGATGCCGAAACGGGCCCGTGCAATCTTCGTGCCGACAAAAACTCACGTGCCCTCGCTACTTTCGCGGCGTCAGTGTCGAGACCATGAACGACACAGGCTTTGCCGACCCGAACCTTTGCAAGCCGGCCCGGATCGTCGCAGCCGATGTGGACGATTATCCCACCCTGAATTCCAGTTTCGTTCAGAATCTGTGCCACATCTGCTGCGAACACGGCCTGGCTGCAGACTATTGCGAGGATCATTGATGCAATTAGCTTTCTCATCAGTTTCTATCCTTCATTTGTAGTGCTCTCGCTCGCAAGCCGAGAAGATAGCGAGATTGTCAATCGCCTGTGCTGCCCCACCAGGTGGCGTTCGGTTTGAAGTCTGGATTCAAAAAGCCGGCGTGCTGTCTTTCCAATTGTCCCAATCGTTTCGTCCGCATGTCGTGCTTTGCCCGCTCGGCAAATTTGTCGTCATATCTTGGATTCAACTGAGGCAACCTGGCGCCGGTTTGCTCGATCCACTTGTCGAGCTTTTTGCGAAGTGACGCCCTGACCTTGGGCTCGGCGTTGGAGCGATCACGCTGTTCACCTATGTCACGCGATATATCGTAGAGTTCGTCGCGGCCGTCCTCCCAGTAGTGAATCAATTTCCAGTCGCCCGACCGGATGATGGACGAAGGCTCTCCGCCCTGATTGCCGTAATGGGGGTAGTGCCAGAACAAATCGCGGGGCGCGATCGATCCGCCTTTGAGCAGCCGGACCAGGCTCACGCCGTCGACGTGCTGGGCCGGCCTTAAAGGAAGCCCGGCCAGCTCGAGGATTGTGGGGTAGAAATCCGTCCCGGTAACCGGCGTCGGGCACGCTGTGGCCGGCCTGGCGATCCCCGGCGCCTTTATGTAGTAAGGCTCTCGAATCCCGCCTTCCCACTGCCGGCCCTTGCCCCCGCGAAACGGCAGGTTGCAACTCGAATAAGCGTCGCCCGAGGAGACGCCTCCGTTATCCGATGTGAACACGACCACTGTGTTGTCGTCCAGACCCAGTTCGGCAAGTTTGTCCAGGACGATGCCAACAGCCTCGTCCATCGCCTCGATCATGCCTGCGTAGATCGGACAGTCCTGCACCTGTCGAACCGGCATCGTTCGATCGATAATGAATCGCGATCCCTTGTGGGGTTCCGCATCGGCCTTCTTTCGATACTTGGCCCACTTTTGAGGCGTTGTCTGGATCGGACCGTGGACGGAATAGAACGACAGGTAGGCCAGGAATTTACGGCCCCTTTGCCGCTCGATGAAGCCGGCCGTCTCGCGTCCGAGCCGGATGGGCAGTGGCTCGCCCTTCGGTCCGTCCTCTATATTTGGGTTCTTGTAGGGAGAGAAGTAGCCGCCCATGGGGCTGCCCTTGTCCCATCCGGCAACATTGATATCGAATCCATGATCCTCGGGCCAGGAGCCTCTGTCGCCCAAATGCCACTTTCCCGCGAAGAAGGTCTTGTATCCGCCCTCGCGCAGCGCCTCGGCCATGGTCACGTCGTCATGACCCAGCCGCCAGTTGTATTTCGCCGGCAGCAGTTTGGTGTTGCGCTTCCAGTCGAAACCCTCTTTTGCCCCGATCCAATCGGTAATACCGTGCCGGGGTGTATATTTCCCCGTCATGATGCTCGCCCTGGAAGGGCTGCACACCTGGCATGCGGCGTAACCATTGGTGAATCGCATCCCTTCGGTCGCGATCCGGTCGATGTTGGGGCTCTCGTAATACGTGCTGCCCTCGACCGACAGGTCGCGAGCGCCGAGATCATCGGCAAGGATAAAGAGAAAGTTTGGCGCAGCATGTTTGCTGGATTCAGCAAGACACGGCACTGCACAAGCTGCAGCGGCCACCGCCAGGATCGTCAGGAAGTTATGTCTGTTCATGATACGGGTCCCTTTTTTCTCTCATGATATCAAATTCAGTCAAAGAATCAAGGCCCACGGTCTGATCGTAACCGCAAGGTGAAGCACACCTCGGCGTCGAGAGAATCGGCAGAAAGAACTCAAAAGATGTACCGGACACCTTCCCCCGCTACTGCGGAACGACTTTCTTCAGGAGCTTGATTGACTCTTCGGCAAAGCGCGACCCGAGAATTCTGTATCCATCCGCCGACATGTGCAGGTCATCGACGCGTTGAGTCACCTTCTTCGTCTTCCAATGAGGAGGCGAGGCTCCTGTGTTCAGATCGTCAGTTCTGATGATCGTACAGTTGGGTGTATCGGCAGCCACTTTCTCCTGAGCCCGGCAGACCTCTTCCCATTCCGGATAGAATTGCTGTTTATTGTCTTTGCCGAAATCGCTCAGTTTCCCAATGACAAACACCATCGGGATGTCCGGAAAGTCTTTCTTCAATTGCGAGAAAAGCTTATTCAGGCTGCGCTCGTAAACAGCCGAGTGACGCTCACGCGCATCGCGTTCTCCCTGCATCCAGCAGAATGCAATGGCTTTCGGCTTGGCGCCTTTTGTTGCGGCCTCAATCTTTTGCATCATGCTCTGGTACATCACCCCGTTTTCCTCTTTCGTCGGCGGCTTTGTGCCGGGGATGCTCGGATCAACCTTCCAATCGTCCGCGGCAGCCCAGTCGTGAATCCACATCCGGATCGGTCTGCCGCCGATTGCTTCCTTCACGATCAAAACATTCTCGGCGCCGAACTCCTCGAAGACGCGCGGTTCGAATGTAAGCCTCTGGTTCATTCCCTGCATGTTGGACTGGCCGGAAAGAATGAATAGAAACTTGCCGTTGCTCTGGGGTGCATCACGTTTTGTAAACAGCGGAACTAGGTGTTCCAGCACCGCCTGCAAGGGCAGTCTGATTTGGCCTTTGTTGTGCGCGGTAGCGACCGCAACGACGTTTAGTTCTGGGAACGTGGCCATGTATTGTCCACCTGCGCCGATGCCGCTGATGAAGTAGACCTTTTTGTCGCCGGCTTTTTGAGCGCGATTGTGGAAGTAGTAAAAATAGCCGTCTCCTTTTTCTCTGTCCATAATCTGCTTAACATAGTCGGCAGACAGTAGTTGTTCACCGTTGAACCTGCCGCCCTGAATGACTGTCGCGCCGATTTTCATCAGGTCCCGCGAGGTGAAGTTGCTCCCCGCCCCGCATTTCGGGATACCGCAGCCCTGGTCCGCCCAGCAGTAGGTGGCCCCGATTTTGCCGGCTAGCTCTTTGGCGATAAACTCCTGCACCGTGCCCGGAGCCTTGATATCGACGATCATCATGATCATGGATGGGTCAGTGCCCGTATACTTGTACGCCTTGCTTTCGCCAGTTACGGGAGCCGTCAATTCGAATAGTCTCTGGAAATATGCTTGCCTTTGATAGGCGCCGCCAAGCCGACGCTCGATAGATTTGTCCGGAAATCGTAAGCCGGATTTCATAAACAGCGCATCTCTCAGCGTGATTGTTTCGACGCCGGGCTGGATTCTTGATCTGTCAATTTCCGGCATGAAGCTGATGACCGGCTTATCGAGATCCTCCATGTCCAGCAAACCGCATTGAATCGCTCTTGCCAGGACGACCGAAGTGAGGGTCTTGGTGACGGACATGGTGTAGTGCGGCGCGTCTACTCGTCCGCGGCGGTTGTACATTTCGAATAGCAGCTTGCCGTCTTTCCAGATTAGAACACTGTCGAGGTCCCCATATTTTCCGGCCTTGTCATCGGCGAGCAGAGCCCCGACGGCTTGCCCTGTACCCGGTAAATTCATTTTCCCGACCTGCAGTCCGTCTTTCAGATCCTTTGGGGAAGTGCTGACGTATGCCTCTGTCAGGTCGGGCAGTTTTGGCTGCTCACCATAGAATTGTTTTTTTGGGTCAAGGTCTTTTGGGAGGTAGGGTAGTTCGCCTGCAATTAGGTTAGTGCTCAGTAATGAGAGAACCAGTAAGGCAGTTGTAGTTCTTCGGTTGTTCATAGTTTGGTTCCTTAAAGGAGGTTTAAGCTGGGATTTCCCATATAACATTGTATATCCTTGGTCAACTGTAGCGGGCAATAGATCATCCTTCACATACTGAGATCTACACGGTTGTTCCCAATCCAGGGTCTATGTACTGGCAGTCGTTCCTCAGTAATCCTTGAAGTTTCTCATCCATTCCGGCCAGTCCTCGGGTCTGACGCCACCGGCCAGGGTCATGGGACCCGCTGTGTTGAATTCCTTGTGCCACTTTAGCGTCCACAGCTCCTTAAGACCAACTCTTCTGACCGTCCAATCCAAGAAAGTGGCATTTATAAACCCATCGTGTCGGTTGATGCAGAAATGCAGCATTTCGTAATTGATGCCCAGCCACTGACCATCAAATTGAGGAGGTTCACTGCCGATGCCAGAGTCGTACGGCCCACCGCCTTTCCACATGGTATCGGAGAAAATTGGTGCTTTATTTCCGCCTCTAACATTGGGAGTATTCCAATTCAATTTAGTTGGGCGACCTTGAATCTCAGTCAGTCCCGGCCGGCTATTAAAAGTCCAGTTATTTGCCCCATAGCTGCATTCCTCCTGCAGGTCGCCTGGTCCACCAATTGCCATTTGGTAGGTGTTAGACGGACCGCCCCACACGTTCGACCCCCTGGCGCTTTGGGGAGGTTTTGTGGCCATCGGGCATCTAAGGATATCTGACTTGGTCTGCCAATGAGGCCTCAGCGGGTATATCCATGACCCACGTATGTTCCTGCCGAGTGTGTGAAATGGGAAATAACCATCGTTATCATCACAATAGAGCGCCCAAATCTGACCCCACGATTTCAGATGCGC
>CAZLTY010000042.1:0-24267 GCA_964562575.1 uncultured Pirellulales bacterium | reverse complement strand
AACTTGCTCTTCGGCATGCACTGCTGCCCGCTCAACACATCGGTTACGCCGATGTCCCAATCGTAGGGCTTCTTCGTGGTGACATTCTTGACTATATCCCTTCCAACAAGGCCGGGGTATTTGTCCAGCTCCTTCCTTAGATTCTTCAGATCCAATTCGGTCGAGGAGATGATGCCCCGCATCGCTCCGGCTTGCCGGATGTGCTTTACCAACGCCCTGGTGTCGATACCCTCCAGACCGACGATGTTATTGGCTTTGAGATAGTCGCCAAGCGAGTCGGTATTTCTCCAATTGCTGGGGTAATCGCAGTTTTCTTTGACGATGAAACCACTGGCGAAAATATTGCTCGATTCGGAGTCGCCTTTGTTGGTTCCGTAATTGCCGATCAGGGGGTATGTCATTGTCACTATCTGCTCGTTGTAGGATGGGTCTGTCAATATCTCCTGATAGCCGGCCATGCTCGTGTTGAATACAACTTCGCCGCACTTTTGGCCCTTGGCGCCAAAAGAGGTGCCTCTGAAAACGGTGCCGTCTTCGAGTAACAGAATAGCTTTCACCTGCTGGCTTCCTTATTTACCGATAGTACAACTGAATGGGCTTGACGCCGATTTTTCTTCGCTTCATCGCCTCGATGGCCTTGGCCACGGCGCTTGCGCCTCGGATCGTCGTCACATAGGGCACCTGTCTGTCGAGGGCGCTTCTTCTTATGGAGAACGAATCCTTTATCGACTGCTTTCCGACGGTGGTATTTATGATCAGGTCCGCCTCGTCGTTCTTGATCGAGTCGACGATGTTAGGTCTGCCCTCGGTGATCTTCAACACGAAGCGCGACGGGATATTGCTATTGATAAAGGCAATGCACGTGCCCTTTGTCGCCATGATTTTGAAGCCGAGGTCGTGCAGCTTGCGGGCGACCTCGACCGCTCTGGGCTTATCGCGGTCTCCCACGCTGAAAAACACGTTGCCGGCGGTCGGCAGCGTATTGCCCGCTGCGATCTGTGCTTTTGCGAACGCGATTCCGAAGTCATCCGATATGCCCATTACCTCGCCGGTCGAGAGCATTTCGGGACCTAACAGCGTGTCTATACCGGGGAATTTAAGGAACGGAAAGACCGCTTCTTTAACGGCGAAATGATCGTGCTGAACCTCTTTCGTGAAACCCAGCTCATCCAGAGTCATGCCAGTCATTATCTTCGCCGCGAGTTTAGCCAGAGGTACACCGATAGATTTGCTCACGAACGGAATTGTCCTCGACGCCCGCGGAATGACTTCGAGTATGTAGACCTGCTCGTCTTTGACCGCGAACTGAATGTTTATGAGTCCCTTGACCTTCAACTCCAGCGCCAGCAGCTTTGCCTGTTTCTTGATCTCGGTCAGAACCTTTTCGCTGATTGAAACAGGTGGCAGCGAGCAGGCGCTATCGCCCGAATGGACGCCGGCCTCCTCGATATGCTCCATGACCCCACCGATCACGACTTTCTTGCCGTCACTGATGGCATCAACGTCCAATTCCGTTGCGTCATCGAGAAACTTGTCGATCAGAATCGGATGCTTGCCCGAGACTTCGATAGCCTCTTCGACTGAGGCCTCCAATTGCTGCTTGTCGTGAACGATCTGCATCGCACGGCCGCCCAGTACGAAGGAGGGCCTTATCAGCAGTGGAAAGCCCAGCTCGTCCGCAATCTTGAGTGTTTGAGCATATGTCCTTGCAGTACCACTGTAGGGCTGGCGGAGTTTGAGCTTTTCGACGAGCCTGTTGAAGCGCTTGCGGTCCTCGGCCCGGTCGATGCTGTCGGGTGAGGTGCCTATTATTTTGACCCCGGCTTCTTCCAGGGGCACGGCAAGTTTCAGCGGAGTCTGGCCCCCGAACTGCACGATGACGCCGTCGGGATTCTCTTTTTCGGCGATGGACATCACATCCTCGAACGTCAGCGGCTCGAAGTAGAGCCTGTCCGACGTGTCGTAGTCGGTGCTCACAGTCTCCGGGTTGCAGTTGACCATGATCGATTCGACACCGATCTCTCGCAGCGCGAACGCCGCGTGGACGCAGCAGTAATCGAACTCGATCCCCTGGCCTATGCGGTTGGGACCGCCGCCGAGAATGATGACCTTTCTGCGGTCGGCCGGATTCGCCTCGCATTCGGATTCGAAAGTCGAATAGAGATAAGGCGTCGTCGCCTCGAACTCGGCGCCGCAGGTGTCGACGGTTTTGTAAACGGCGTTGATTTTGAGATCCCGCCTGCGCTTGCGGACGTCCAGTTCTTCGGCGCCGAGCAGTGATGCAAGATACTTGTCGCTGAAGCCGTACTCCTTGGCCTTTCGCAGTTGGGTACTCGATACTCGATCCTCGATACTCGACGAGCATCGAGACTTTATCTTGCCCTCGAGTTTGATGATGTCCTTTATGTTGTTGAGGAACCACGGATCGATCTTGGTCAGAGCGAAGAGTTCCTCAACCGACATTTTTCGCCGCAGCGCCTCGGCCACATACCATAGCTTATCCCAGCAGTTTGTCCGCAGCTTGTCTTTGAGTTCGGGTATCGAGAGATCATTCTTGATGTACCTGCCGTCGAGCGAATGACGGTCTATTTCGAGCGACCTTACAGCCTTCTGCAGCGATTCCTTGAACGTCCTGCCGATCGCCATCGCTTCACCGACCGATTTCATCTGCACCGTCAGCTCGGGATCGGTCTGCGGGAATTTCTCGAACGTAAATCTCGGCCACTTCACGACGCAGTAGTCGATGGTCGGCTCGAAACAGGCAGGCGTTTTTTTGGTAATATCGTTCGTAATCTCGTCGAGCCGGTATCCGACGGCCAGCAGCGATGCGATCTTGGCGATGGGAAAACCGGTCGCTTTAGATGCGAGCGCCGAGCTTCGCGAGACCCTCGGGTTCATCTCGATGACGTAGAGCTTGCCGCTATCCGGATTGACGGCGAATTGAATGTTCGAGCCGCCCGTCTCGACTCCGATCGCACGGATGATCTTCAGCGAGGCATCCCGCATCAACTGGTATTCTTTATCGGTGAGCGTCTGGGCCGGGGCGACCGTGATGCTGTCGCCGGTATGAATCCCCATCGGGTCGAGGTTCTCGATAGAGCAGACAATGACGACATTGTCCTTGTTATCTCTCATGACCTCGAGTTCGTATTCCTTCCATCCGGCGACGGATTCTTCGACGAGGACCTGGTTCTTGGGGCTCAGACTCAGCCCCCAGTGTATGAACTCTTCATACTCTTCAGCGTTATAGGCGACGTTTCCACCGGTGCCTCCGAGCGTGTAGCTGGGGCGGATAATTGCCGGATAACCGATGTAATCGACGATTTTTTTCGCCTGGTCCCAGGTGCTCACCGTTTCGCTCTTGGGCACTTGGAGCCCGCACTCGGCCATTACTTTCTTGAACCGATCTCTCTCCTCGGCCTTCTTGATGGCCCTGAGGTTGGCCCCCAGCATCCGGACCTTGTATTTTCTCAGCACGCCGTTCTCAGCCAGCGATACGGCCGTGTTCAGGCCGGTCTGGCCCCCCAGGGTGGGCAGCAGGCTATCGGGTCTTTCCTTAGCGATGATTTTTTCCACAATCTCCGGCGTGATCGGCTCGATGTACGTCCTGTCGGCCAGCTCGGGATCGGTCATTATTGTCGCAGGATTGCTGTTAACCAGAACGACCTTATACCCGGCGCTCTTGAGCACCTTGCACGCCTGGGCCCCGGAATAGTCAAACTCGCAGGCCTGCCCGATCACTATCGGCCCGGAGCCTATTATCAGTATCTTGTGAATATCCTTGCGTTTCGGCATTACGACTTCCTGATCAACTGCCCTTCCGTGCGGCCTGCGGCACCCCTACCGCCACACATCCATACACCTTATCCCCATTTAGCGACCTGGTGCGAACCGGAATCCTGCACACTATATCCGCCTGAGCCGGAACCTGCAAGAACCCTTTCAATTGACTAAAGAGTATCTTATGCCAAATACTCAATCCGCGAAGATCCGCACAATCCGCGGTTTCAACGTGGTGTTTATTCCTGCCACTTCGTGGTTTGGAGTCTCTTGGTTGCGGGCAAGGGCGGCGCCGGGGAATCCGCGTCTGAAAAGGGTTACGGCGACAATAGAGTGTTTCGATACGGCCTTAGCGATATGCCGCACAGGCGGCAATGCGTTGCTCAATCTCGTCGATTAGCCGATTGTAGGCCTGGCCGCCGACCCCTCCATAGCGCGATTGCAGCTCAGCGTCGGGGATTCCTTCGGGCAGATCGGCGGCTGGCGGGAAGAACTCCTCGATGCGAAAACCTCGCGCGAGACGATCCTGCATGGCGAAGGCAAATGCCTTGTCGCGAGTTGCCCTCAGGGCAAATGTAGTCCCGGCCCGGTCTGCAAGCAGATCGGCAAACGAGAAACCACTTCCGCTTCTGCCGGCGTCAAGTTCCTCCTTGAGCAGACCGGCGGCATCACTGACCTCATCGGAAAGTATGGCGATAGCCGCACTGACGCAAAAATGTTTGGTCCAGTCGGATCGCCGACGAACAGTGACGCGGCGCAGGGCTTGACGAGCAGCAGGATTGTCATGGTCAGGCAGGACCGACCCGAGGAATTCCTCGATGCGATGATGACCCAGAAGTACGCCGAGGGCGAATATGCCCGCCCGATTCTCGGTCACCGGATCCCTGTTGACAGAGCGCTCGCGAGCCAGGGTGAAAACTGTCTCAAGGCACATGCCAAAGCTCGGCTGTTTACCAGGTATCTGGGTGACAGCCGCGAGAAGGCTGGCCACTTGAGCACGGGTAGAGGCCAGTATTTCTTCGCTCGCTGTTGCCGGTCCAAAAAGGTCTTGTCTGAAACCGGCCGGCAGGTCCAGCCGGCCATAAGTGATTGCGATCGAGTCTCGATCGATCGACACGGCTCTGACTGCTTCGGCAAACGGCTTCGAAAGCCTGTGCTGATTGATTAACGAGGTGACGACAGGGGAAAGGAGATTGAGCAACCAGCGAGGGATTTTCAGAGAGCCCAGAGAGCATCGGTAGATATTCAATTGCACAAGGTTGTCCTCAACCTCTGAGTTGCCGTCCACCTCCAGGTTCAGGTAGCGAGTCTCTCGGTCTCCACCGGTTATGCCAACCGAGGCGGAGAACGAGGCGTAGTCGCGCGCCAGGCCGACCTTTGCTTTTCTATCCGGCGAACCGATTGACAGGCCCCAGGAGAGCAGGACGTTTATGTCGTGATCGGTCAGCCGCAGTCTATGGAACTGGCCCTCGGCAAGGGACCTCGGGTTCTTGCCGCGGACAAGACGCACGAGACGTCGCTTCTCGGCGGAAGTCACGCGGGCCGGCTCAAAAGCCATAGGCGTCTCTTCCACTGCCATCCAGAGTATGATGCCGGCGCCGAGAGCGGCCAGAAAAACAAGCAATGCGACCTTGGGCAGAAACAAGAGGCGGGCCCGCCAGCCGCCGAGCCATGTTGTGCCCATCCACGTTCCTATAAGGCAGCCAAGCAGAGGAAGCGTCAGAGCGAGTACTTCAGAGACATGCCATGACAGGCCCATCTCGACGGCGTGCACCAGAGCCGCCAGTACCGCTGCTACGACTAAGGCGGCAAGACCGATCGTAAAGCGGCCGGGCGACCGCCGACCGCGAGGAACAGCCATTGCTGAGATAAAACCGACGGGAACGAAAAGTGCAAATTCACAGAGGCCCCCGAGGGCAAGTCCGCCCATCCATGCAAGAAACCGTTGTGAGCCCTGCAGCTCCCACACAGGCGTGCTCGTGGTCTCGCCACCGTCGCTACCAAGCAGGGCCCGGTATGCGAGGAATGAACAGTATACAGCTAAGAGGAGCCAACCGATACATCTACTGCGACGACTTCTTCGGCTTTCCGGCCCGACGGCGGTATAGACGTTGCCGGGAGTTTGTCTCTGAGATGCGTTCACACGCATTCGGACAGGACACGCAGGATCCTCAATCAATGGTCTGCCTGGTCGATCGTTCGAGCGCAATATGTTCTCTCCATAAACGTTACGTTCTGTATTCGGCAGGTTTACTATACCTCTTAATTTCTTTATGTCTAACCGGATAACCTGCAATATTCTTCGCACATTATTATGGGACATTAAAGAAGTCCTCAATCTGGCCGGTTGATAGTCCGCAAGACAGATCATTCGATCAGAATGAGGGTTAGAACCGTTACGATTCTTGAGATGAACGAAAGCTAAATCATTTTGCAGGCGTGACTTCGATGGAAATAGCGTGTAAGATGGAAGGAGAGTTCTTGAATGAACGAAAGAGGCCAATATTGCCCAAACGAAGCTAACGAGAAAGGCACCAAAGGTGAAATTGTGAAGACGACAAGGCTGTCCACGCGTGCCCATTTGACGGTGCTTGCCTGCTTGATTTTGATATTGCAGCCAGCCGGGGCTCAGATTCCACAAGAGAAACAGCATGTGCTGGACTGGCTGAGTGAGCCGGAAGTTGTGGCCAGATTCGGCTCAATATCGGATGCCATCTGGTCGTACGCCGAACTGGGATTGCAGGAACACAAGTCATCGGCACTGTTGACCCAGACATTGGAAGCCGAAGGCTTCCGGGTAGAACGAGGGTTGGCACAGATGCCGACCTGTTTTGTGGCCAGCTACGGATCAGGAAGGCCCGTCGTTGGAATCCTTGCCGAGTACGACGCCCTGCCTATGATCTCTCAGAAGCCGCGCGTGCCCGCCCAGCAGCCGGTCGTTGCCGGTGCGCCCGGACACGGGTGCGGCCACAATCTCATGGGCACAGCCGCTGTCGCTGCGGCGATAGCAGTCAAGCGAGCGATAGAGGCTCATGACATTGAGGGCACTGTCAAAGTCTTCGGCTCACCCGCCGAGGAGATGCTCGTCAGCCGCCCCTACATGGTGAGGGCGGGATTGTTCGAGGGTGTGGACGCGGTTATTAACAACCACGCCAGTTCAGGATTCAACACCGGCTACGGGATCAGGGGCAGCGCCCTGTACTCTGTCATCTTCACATTCAAGGGCAAGACCGCGCACAGCGCCGGCAACCCCTGGAGCGGACGCAGCGCCCTGGATGCGGTGGAGATCATGAACGTCGCAACCAACTATCTCAGGGAGCACCTGAATTTCACATATCGGATGCACTACGTAATCCCCGAAGGCGGCGAGGCGCCGAACGTCGTTCCCGACAAGGCCAGTGTCTGGTACTTTTTGCGCAACTCCGACCAGAGGCTAAAGCCGATGTACGAACGAGTCCTCAACTGTGCCAAGGGCGCTGCCCTGGCCACCGGAACGGAACTGGCCGAGGTTCGTGTCATCGCTGCAATCCATCAGTCGCACCATAATAAGGCACTCGCTGAACTGGTGAACAAGAACATCGAACTTATCGGCATGCCCGAATGGAGCGAGCAGGACCACGAATTTGCCAAGGCCTTGCAGCGCGAGATGGGACGGGAGGAAACGGGAATGCCCACAAAGGTTGGGGGCATGAGCAAGCCGCAGGAGGTGTTCACCGGCGGCGCATCGTCCGACCACGGCGACGTGACATTGATCGCCCCGACGGCGACTATTCGTTTTCCCGGAAACGTCCCCGGCGCGCGAGGTCATCACTGGTCCACAGTGGCCTCAGGTTTTGGCTCGAGTGCCTCCAAGGGTCTCAACGCAGGGGCAAAGGCCATGGCAACATCGGTTGTCGATCTGATGACAAGGCCCGAGGCGTTGAAGGATATCCATAAAGAGTTTGCCGACTATGCCAAGAGTCATCCGTACGAGTCTTTCCTGCCGGCCGATGCCAAACCACCTGTCGATATCAACGAAAAGCTGATGAGTCAATACCGGCCCTTGATGGAGGCGTTCTACACCGAGCTGTAGCAGCAGCCCCGGCAGTGACGGAGGAACAGACAATGAGACGAATGCCCACGAAAATTTCAGGTCTTCATTTGTTTCAGTCGATCAGCACTTTAGCTGCAACACTTGTCGTCGGCTCGGCTGTCATCGCGGCCGGCTCTGCGGAACTGCATCCTCTGGTTGGCAAGCGTTTCGTGCCGGCGGATGTCGATTACGGCAATCCTGTTTACGAGTGTTCGTTCGACGATGAAGCTGCGCTGAACGACTGGCGGCTCGAAGGCGGAAAGAGAATGAGCATTGCCGGGGGCAACCTGGTGTTGGAAAGCCAGCCAACTGCCGACGACAGGAACCACCTGGTCTGCTGGCTGACAAGAGAAGTCCCCGCCGACTTCCTGCTCGAATTCACCGTGCGGCCACAGGACCGTGGCAATGGGCTGAACATCGTTTTCTTCAATGCCCGCGGTGTCGACGGCGAGAGCATCTTCGATCCGTCTTTGCGGCAGCGCGACGGTGTCTTCAAGCAGTACCACAGCGGTGATCTGGACAATTATCACGTTTCCTACTGGGCCGGCGACCGAGGCTTCTCGAATCTCAGAAAGAACCAGGGTTTCCATCTGGTATCGTCGGGCAAGGACTACATCATCGCCGGCGGGCCGCATGCGTTTCAGACTGTCCAGATCTATAAGAAAGCCGGGAAGATCCGCGTGATGGTGGACGGCCTGGTTGCCCTTGCATTTGACGATGACGGAGAGATGTTCGGGCCCGTCCGCAACCAATCAGGCTGGATCGGTCTGCGACAGATGGGCCATACGTTGCGCTGCGAGTACGGAGACGTGAAGATATACCGATTGTTGCCGACCGGACGTGCTGCGGCGACTAGTGAGTTTGAGATCCCGATCTGGCCCGGCGTTGCACCCGGCTCTGCCGGCAGCAGGCTCGAGGAAGAATACCGCGATCGAGCGATCACCGACGGTACGGACACGAAGCTTGATCGGTCAGTTCGCGGTGTAACCAGACCGACATTAACGGTCTATCTGCCGACTCCACGCAATGCCACAGGAGCGGCGGTCATAATCTGTCCGGGCGGCGGCTTCAGTCATCTGGCGATCGACAAGGAGGGTCATGACGTGGCGCGCTGGCTGCAGTCACGCGGCATTGCCGGCGCCGTCGTCAAATATAGGTTGCCCGATCCCGCTGTCGGATTGTATGTAGCCAACGGATCGATTCCGGACATGCAGCGTGCGATCAGAATCGTGCGACTAAACGCCGCTAAATGGAACATTGATCCCAAGCGGATCGGTGTGACGGGGTTCTCTGCAGGCGGATACATGGCAGCCGCTGCCGGGGCGTTGTTCGACGCCGGCGATCCTGACGCCGACGTTCCCGTACGTCGTGTCAGTTGCCGGCCCGATTTTGTCGCACCTGTCTATCCGCTTGTTTCGCTCGAACTCCAGGCCAATCGGTCACCGGGCCTCCTGGAGCGGATGTTGGGACGCAACTTCAGCGGCAGGATGGTCAGTGAGTACTCGCTCGATAGGAAAGTCACTTCGCAGACGCCGCCTGCGTTTTTGGTCCATGCGCATGATGACGGCCTGTCGGTCGAGCACAGCATTCGCTTTTATCTTGCGTTGCGAAAGGCCAAGGTTGCCGCCGAGCTGCACGTCTATTCCAAGGGCGGACACGGTTTCGGCATGCGCCAACGCGGCCAGCCGGTCTCTGCCTGGCGCCAACGATGGCTCGAATGGATGAGGGCCGAAGGATTTCTGCCGCCTTCAAAACGCCAGAGAGAATCAATCGCAGATTGAGACAGACACAGACCTTGTGAAAGGCGTATCATGAGAAAGTTCATTTCTTTGCTAATACTGCAACTGTTGGTCGTGCAAGGGCAGATCTTTGCCGGGCCTATACGTATCGGTCCCGAAGTCATCGTGCCGGAGAATCCGCGAAGTCACTACAGTCGCTATGTCAACTGGCGCCCGGCAGATGGTGAGACGGTCGACCTGAATCCTCCGCGGATGAGCTGGCCTTACTGGCCGGACTGGCCCGGTGACTTTCGCGATGCCCTGTATACATTCAGTCTCCAGATATCGCCAAATCAGGACTGCTCAAGTCCTGTGGTAAACGTTACCTCTCCTTACAACTTCTACAATACCATACCAGCCTTAGTCAAAGATTCGACTCAAGAGCAGAATCGCTGGTACTGGCGCGTCGGTTACAGCAATGGCCCCGGTCAGGTCGAGTGGAGCGAGATTCGTTCTTTCATCATCTCAGAAGAGGCAGTGGTCTGGGATCGTTCGAAACTGGCCGATCCCGGTCTCGCCCAAGTGGGGCATCCTCGCATTCTATTCAATGCCGAGAACATCAATCGCATACGTCGCCTGGCGCAGACAGATGCCGGCTCCAAAGCGGCTCTGCTTTACATATCTCGCCAGGCGGATGCCATAATGCAGAAGCCCTGGTGGCAGGACTTTCCTGCAACCGATCGCGCGGCCGAACCCAGACAGGAGTTCTACACTATTGCCGGAGACCTGGCGACGGTGTGTTTTGCATGGCGGATGACAGGAGATGATCGATATGCGGGCGTGAAATCTCGCGCCGTAACCTGGGCGAGCTATCCGCCGGGTGGGCGGGCATCACCGGAAGGCCTGGGAGGCGACGGCAGTGAAGACGCTACGCATGGCAATGAGTTCCTGGCGTTGCTGTTTGACTGGCTCTATCCTGACCTGACGTCGAATGAACGAAAGATCATGATCGAATCTCTCGAATGGCGCGTTGAACATATCATGAACGACTTTTCGTGGAAGAATCGAAACAGAAGGGACAAGAAGACGGGCCTGCCTCTGGTCAGAGCTGGCGGGATGTCCGGGATGATCAGCAGCCATGGCTACGAGGCCGCGATGGGCACGGCGGTTTGCGGTCTGGCGCTCTACGAGCACAGCGAGATCGGCCGCCAGTGGTTTGATTTGATCCTCAACTATCTTATCGGCGTCACCTGCGGTCATGGTTTCGACGAGGCGTGGAATGAGGGCCCGGGCTATGGAACCTCAAAATGCAAATGGTTGATGAACGCCACGATGTACTACGACGTCTCACTGACTCAAGCCAATCTCGGCCGCAATCCATTCTACAATCGCATCGGCGAGTTCTTTCGGAGAGTCATTCCCGTGGGTATGAGCCACAACGCCTGGGGCAACCAAGCGAATGCCTCCCGCAACAATCACCTGGCTCACTTCCGCAAATTCGCCTATCTGACCGGCGACGGGCGCTTTCTTCTGAACTGGCAGCAATACGGCGGCGATGAGTCCTCCAAGTTTCGTCCCTGGATCGAATACGTGTTGCCGGCGTACTATGATGAACCTCAGCCGGAAGCGGAGAGCGAGACTGTAGGTCTGTTTCCCATCGCCGGCTGGGGGATGGCCGCTACGGCTCCTCCGAGCCTGCGCTCTAGTTTTGAAAATGGCCTAGGTGTTATCTTTCAGTGTCGGCCTCGCGGCGGTTACGGCCACTCGTTCAACTCCGATGGCTCGTTCCAACTGTACGCCTATGGTCAAATGCTAAACCACGGCGGCGGCAGCTCGGCTAATCAAGACGCGTACGCGTACCATACCATGAGTCACAACACTATCCTGGTGGATGGACTCGGACAGGCACAGCCGTCAAGCGGCCAGCTCTATCGGTCCTATGGACGTATCGCTGCATTTTCGCGCGGGCAGGACTACGTATACTTTGCCGGTGACGTCACCGGCTGCTATCCGCGCAGGCCGGGCAGGTATTCGCGATGGTCGCTGCCTTTGGACGAAGTGTATGAAGAGAGGGCCCTGCCCTATTTGGAGCACTTTATTCGCCATGTTCTTTTTGTCCGAAGCCGCTATTTCCTAATCTACGACGATCTGGCATGCTCACAACCGGCTACTTATACCTGGCTGTACCACATTCTGCCAGAGGAGCCTTTGGCCTTCGACAGCAGCACATTCACCGTCGATTACATGGTGGGCGAGGTAAACGTGCGACTGCGGCACATAGCTTCTCCGCAAGAGCTGGAGCTCGATGACCGACTCGGGACCGAGGCATTCGTGAATCCTATTACAGGTGAAGATTACAGCCGGTGGCGAAGGGGCGATATACTCTGCGGCCATAATCTGTGGGTCAGCAATATCGTCCGGTCGCGGCAGTGGCGATTTCTGACCGTCATCTATCCTTCGCCGCAGGGTCGGACTATGCCCGTCATCGAGCGTCTTGATGATTGCACCGTTCGCGTGGCAGGTGATATTATCAGCTTTGATGCCGATTCTGTGCATGCACAAGACGCCGCTCTGGTTCTGGATACGGCGGCTATGGCCGAGGCACTGCAGCGGGATTAGCAGTAAGAGACAACAGACAGACAAGAAGCAAGATTGCAGTGCTCCTGATTGAAAATTCGCGTTCTTGCGCGGGTAAGCGGCCTCACAATACGAGGTTACGGTCTTGCTCGCGAGAATTTACCACCCTGAAGGGTGTGCACGAGAATAGGAGATTGGACAATGGAACCTAAGAATAAGGTATCTCGCAGATCGTTTATCAAGAAGGCTGCCACAGGCGTCGCCGCCGGAGTGACGTTGCTGCCCGACAAGACATCCTGGGCCGGCGCCAACGACCGGGTCCGGATGGCCGTGATTGGCATCCGAGGCATGGGGCAGAACCACATCAGCAGCTATTCGCAGCTGCCCAACGTTGAAGTGGCAGCCCTGTGTGACGTGGATGAGAATCTCTTTCGTGAGCGTGTTAAGACGCACTTCACAGACAAGGGCAGGAAAAGCCCCAGGATATATGCGGATATTCGCCGCCTGCTGGAGGACAGATCCATTGACGCGGTTTCCATTGTCACGCCGAATCACTGGCATGCCCTGGCCGCCATCTGGTCGATTCAGGCGGGCAAACATGTATCGGTAGAAAAGCCCTGCTGCCATAATTTCTTCGAGGGCCAACAGCTTGTTAAAGCTGCGAAGAAATACAACGTGATCGTACAGGACGGCGCCGAGCAGCGAAGCAATCCGTGCAGCCAGTCCATGGCCAGCTTTCTGCACGAAGGAAAACTCGGTGAAGTCTACCTTGCCAAAGGCCTGTGCTATAAATGGCGTGACACGATCAAGAAGACTCCGAACGAGCCCGTTCCAAAGGGCGTGCACTATGACCTCTGGCTGGGGCCGGCGGCGAAACGGCCCTTCTCTCGGAACCGCTTCCATTACAACTGGCACTGGAACTGGGACTATGGAAATGGTGACATGGGCAATCAGGGCGTACATGAGATGGACGTCGCCCGCTGGGGCTTGGGTGTCAAGCTGCCCACACGGGTGTGCACCATGGGCGGCCATGTCATGTTCGACGACGACCAGAACACGCCGAACGTTCTGATGGCCATGTTCGAATTTGCCAACGAGCATGGCGCAGGGGACAAGAAGAAGATTCTGCAATTCGAAGTGCGTCACTGGATCAGCAATCGAGAAGACGCCGTTTGGATGAAGGCCGATCCTAATTCATCGACCGGTTACATGAGCAGTGGTGCCAATACCGTTGGCAATCTATTCTACGGATCCAAGGGCTACATGGCCAAGACGGTTAACCAGTGGCAGACCTACATGGGCAAAAACCGCGAACCGGGCGCAACCGGCAGCGGCCTTGGCAACCACTATGCAAATTATATTGATGCGATTCGCAACGGAAATCCCAGGACTTTTAACAAGAGCATCGAAGAGGGTTTCTATTCATGTGCTCTTGTGCACCTGGCAAACATTTCCTATCGCCTGGGCCGGTCGCTGGACTTCGATCCCGTCAAACAGCAAATCATCAACGATGACGAGGCCAACGGCATGCTGACCCGCGACTATCGAAGACCGTTTGTAGTGCCGGAGAAGGTGTAAGATTCTTGCCTTGCCGGTGACGGCTGAGCAGCCCGAATGGTGGCCTCACCGCCAAGCTGTCTCGACAGTGTGACCTGGTAAGGTTATTGACATTGTGATGAGAGAGTTGATCACTAAAAGAACGTCAATACCAACTGCGACAGTCGTCCTCGTCGTATCGACATTGGCCGTGGCATTCACTCAGGCCGGCTATGTGCCGCCCGGGGGCACAGTACAGAGAGCCATCGCATCGGTGGAGCGTATGCCTCATGTGCCGGAGCCTTTGGCTGTGCGGGATTGGCGTGTTGTATCCAGGGCCTACTACGAGCGCATACTCGATCCTGATGCTGTTGGCGATGGCTTTCCCGTCGTGGAAATCAAGGTGGACAAACTTGCGTTCCGCATGAAGTCATACGTTGGGTGGAAACTCAGTGGAGAGTCGATCACGTGTCTGTCGGCAGTGATTGGGGCGAGATTGGCGGGACTCGATCCCCGAAGCTTCTGCGGCATCGACTATGTCTCTCATTGTAAGGCCTGGTATGATCCCAAGCATGGTTTCTATCGCCATGCGGTGGGAGATCGTTCGCCCGTAGTCCATTCAGGCATCTACGGCTACTGGAACGCCATCCTGGGAACGATACTGGCGGCGCAATACCCAGAGGACGTGCAATTAAGGCATCAAGCAGTGACGGCCGCAAAGGCGTTTCACATAATCGCTCGTGGCTTAGGCTGTCCGGAGCAGCCAAACTATGATGTGCTCGGGTGGGATTTCGAGAATGAGAAACCGGGAGGACGCAACGAGCCGATGAACCGACTGGGTCACGCTCCAAGTGTAGCCTGGATGCTGCTGGTGGGCGCCACATTGACGGGGGATAAGGACATGGTCGCCTGTGCCAGAGCTACCCTGCGATGGTATGCAGAGAATCCCGGGCGCTATGAAATTACCCATGTTATGGGTCCCCTTGCCGCCGCGCGCCTGAACGCCAGGGGCGGGCCACAGGTCGATATCGACCGCATCCTGTCGGCCTGGTTCGGAGACGGAGATCCAAAGAGCCATACATGGCGCATAACTCGTGGTATGCGATTCAACGATATCACCTGTGACGGCCTGGACGGAGCCCGCTGGGGTGACGACGGCTTCTACGCGTTCACGATGGGATCGCTGCAGGGGCCGGCCTGGTTGATCCCCGTTGTTCGTTACGATCAGCGTTATGCGCGTGCCGTCGCCCGCTACGCCTTGCACGCAGCCAATTCAGTGCGACTGCTCCAGGGCGAAGGGCTTGACGCAAGTCACCAGGATCATGCCGAGTGGAAGGCCAGGTGGGATCCGCAAAACCATCTATTCTATGAAGGTCTAAAGTCCTGGGATCCTAGCCCCGATCGTACCTTACGCCCCTACGCAACCGGCGATCCGGTCCTGCTTGGGTGGGTTCCGGGACTATCACGAGTGGATCCGAAGGACTATTTTGTTCAACGGTCGCAGTGGTTTGGAGATAGTGCCTACAACCTTTCGCTTTACATGGGCAATCACGTCGGCTTCCTGGGAGGGATCGTCGATTTGACCGATGTTCCGGGTGTCCTGCGCTGGGACTGCCTGGCCACGGACTGGTTCGGTCCACCCGCATATCCGACTCATCTTTACTACAATCCCTTCCAAAAGCCCCGGACTATCACGCTGCATCTCGCTCAGTCTGCTGACCTGTACGATCTCGTTGTGGGTGCTTTCATCGCCCGCGATGCGAAAAGCGGTGATCGATTGACGCTCACACCGGACCGGGCATTGGTGCTCGTTCAGGTGCCACCCGGTTCCAAGATGAAACGCCAGGCGACTCAACTTGTGGCCGGTGGTGTTGTCATAGACTACCGTATGTCTCCTTAGGGCCTTTGAAAATGCAAAACAGGTAGATTCAAGCCGATTGGATGGAACTCAAGAATGGGAAGTTTGGGATTTCTTGACTATGCGATCATTGCCGCCTACATGCTCTTTGCAGTAGGCACCGGGATCTTCTTTTCCAAGAAGGCCTCGCAGAGTTCTGAGAATTACTTTCTCGGCGGCAGGTCTCTTCCGTGGTGGATGATTGCCATCTCGATGGTCGCTACGAGTTTCGCATCGGACACACCGCTGGTAGTGACAGAGATAACACGCACGGACGGACTTCAACGAATCTGGTGGGTGTTTGTCGCCGTGCTGGCGCTTATCGTAGGAATATTCCTCTTTTCGCGGCTCTGGCGGCGTGCGTCTATTATCACTGACGCCCAGTTCTATGAGCTGCGCTACGAGGGCAAGTCTGCGGCATTTCTACGTGGATTCAGGGCGTTTTTCGCCGGCATCGTGCAGAACCTGCTCGTTATCAGTGGAGTCATATTCGCCATGAGCAGCATCATTACGACTATGACGGATATTCCCAAGTGGTGGGCCATCGGGATCTGCTCGCTTGTAGCGCTTGTCTATGCGACATTCTCTGGTTTCTATGGAGTCGTTGTAACCGACTTTGTTCAGTTCTTTGTCGCAACTTTCAGCATGATAGCTCTTGCTGTGATCGCAGTGGTGAAGGTCGGAGGACTTGGCCATGTATTAGATACGATAGCCGCCACGGAAGGTTACGGCCCGAGAACGCTTTCGATTTTTCCCAATTTCAAAAGCTTTGATCTGGATTTGATAAAGTTGCTGGTATACCTGTTCGTACTGTGGTGGATCGATGCAAGCGGCTACAATATGCAGCGTATGAGTGCCTGCAGGGATGAACGTGATGCGGTTCGGGCAACGATATTCTACGCGATCTTTCAATGCTGCCGGCCGTGGATATGGGTAGTCGTAGCACTTGTATCTATCGTGCTTTTCCCGACACTGACCGAACCCTATAATGACACACATGCATACCCTCTGGTAATGAATGAATACCTGGGGTATGGCCTTAAGGGCCTGCTTGTTACAGCCTTTCTTGCCGCTTTCATGTCAACTATTGATACGCATCTCAACTGGGGAGCATCTTACATGATGACGGATGTGTACCAGCGTTTTATAAAGAAAGATGCGACGCAGCGACATTATATGATTGTGACCAAGATCGTCGTTATCCTTATGATGGCCGCAGGATTTGGTGCTGCGTTGTATATTGCCTGGCGAAGACTTACGGTTTCAGCCGTGTGGGAATTCTTTGCTTTCATCATGGTTGGCGGCGGAATGATCAGTGTTGCCCGCTGGTTCTGGTGGCGGATAAACGCTTATACGGAAATCACAGCACTTTCTCTCGGCTTGGTACTTGGGCTTACCAACCCGTTCATTCCCGAAAGCGTTGTAGTATTTGGATACCCCTGGCCTGAAATGCCCTTTGAAATCAAGATAGCTGTCTTGACAGGTATAGTTGTGCCGATCAGCATAATAGTGACATTCCTCACGCCTGCTGTCTCGAAAGAAAAACTCGAAGAGTTCTATCGCAAGGTCCGGCCGGGCGGTTTCTGGGGTGTTCTTGGTAGTGACATCCTGGAACTGCCCGGCAAGGCACTGTCTCTATCTACGATAATTGATGTCACAGGCGGAATCATGCTCTGTTACGGAATCTCCCTCGCTATCGGATATTCAATACTGTTGAAATTTGACAGGGCGGGGATCTGTTGCCTGTTGGCGGTCGCAGGGGGATTCATTGTTTTCAGGTGGTACAAGAAAGAGGTTAGTGTGCTTGCACAAAGTGACATTTTCCGTCATGACTCAGCGCAGAAAACTCAACAGTAGAATGAGGTGCTTCAACTTGTCTAAAGGAGCGGACATGAAGACGTCCATTTTGTTGTGGTCCGCACTCGTAGCCTTGTCGTTTCTTGCTGCTGCGAGCTTCGGCATAAACGTTCCCAAACCCATGGCGATCGATATTGACGATCTGGGCTGGAAGGAGGGATGGGACCTCAACCAATCGGGCGGTCCCTACCGGCTGGGCCTGCCCAAAGGGCGAATGATGACATTGGACGATTACGAGGTCATCGTAAACATCGGCAGGGCGGCGGGAGTGCGAATAAAATGCCTGTTTATAATGAGCGAATTCGACAGGTCCAGTATCTGCGCTCAGTACCCGACTACCAACGAGCACGGAAGTGACTGGGACAACTCGGCTCTGGTGAGCGATAACGATTTTGTGATAATGGACTATGTAAAGGGCAATGCGGCCCACATCGAGTTCGGTTTGCATGGTGTCCGGCATGAATTCTGGGATGCCGAGACCCGAAAACCGTCAAGGGCCGAATGGGCCGACAGTCAGAAGAAGAGGCCCTATGATATCTTGTGGGGTCATATGGAGTGTTTCAAGAAGCTCATCGACCAGTACGGAATCGACTTTCCAAAAAGCGTTCGCACCGCAGCGGCCAATTACTATTACAACCCCGACGACCCGGAGGATAGCGGGGCGCTCATGCGCGCCTGGGGTGTTAAGTATGCGACACTGCCGCCGAACAGGGAATATGTCACCGATCACGGCCTGATGGTCCTTATGCGCACAGGAGGCGTTGCCTGGGACGCCCCGAACAGCGCTCCGGATGTATATCCTGAAACTGAATTCATGACCAGTCACTGGACAAATTTTGTTGACGTCAACGCGGCCAACAATCATCAGGCGGGTGACAAATGGATAGCGTGGTTCAACAAGGTCAAGGACGATCCAGACCGCTACACCGCAAAGAACACCGCTCAACTTCACTCGCAGTTCTTGTACAGGAAATTCTCTAAGATATCTGTTACCACCAACACCGTCGTCATCGACAACAACGAGATGCCCGATTGGGCTTACACGCTTGAGCTTCTGGGAAATCTGCTGCTAAAACACAAGCTGCAGGATGGTGAACATATTTCTTCGGTCACGCTCAACGATGGGCAAATCGCCTGCTATTACGAGCAGCGCGGATTTGCCTACATTGTCTTGCCCAGGCTTCAAAAGAAGAAATATACCCTGACCTTCACAACGGGGACATCGGATATGCCCACCTACGTCTTGAACGACGGCACCTATAATGTAGAGGAGTTTCAAAGCGGCCCGGACAACGCTCGAGTTAGGCTCGAGATGTATGGAACGCAGGAGGTTAAGGTAAAGCTGCTGTTCGAACCGGCTGAAGTGACCAGTAACAATGACGATCTGGAGATAAAGAGATGGCGCTACGAGGCGCCTTTTATCAACACGGTGATCCATGGCAGGAATATCCAAGGGCAGACCGGGACCGTTAGCATTAACCCGAATTTCTGAGGGTACAATTGCGAGATTTCCTACAGAACGATGTGGCTGAGGCGCGCTTTCAGGCATCACTTCCAGCCGTCTTGTTCGGTTCGTACGTACTCGAGAAACTTGGCGACGCCCCTCTGTAGCTTCGCTTGTCTTTCTGCAGTCTGGCCAGCGGGGGTCTCCCGGTAAATATCGGTGATGTCGCCGGCATAATCCCGGATGTGCAGGCAGAGTTCACGGGCCGTCAATTGGTCATCTTGCTGGACGCCAAGTCGTTTGGCCCAGCGCTGGTCGATTAGGAGGTTGTATTCTCGCTTGGATTCAGGCGCTTGCGGTCTGAAGGAGGTATCGATCGTGTCATCGCACAACCCATCGACATTGTGGTGGCATGGCAGGCAGATGTCGTCGGCACCGAGTTCGATGCGAAGATTCACGTCGCGGTTCGCAAGCACCTCTTTCGCGACACTATGCACCGCGTGCCCGTAGGGATGCGGTTGGAAATGGGCACATCCACCTCCGAACGCCGTCACGATGTCTACGAAATGATGTGGTTTGATCGAGATCATGTCCTTGCTCCCAGCCGAACGAAGAGCTCAGCGGCGGCACTTCGCCGTCCGCTGGAGCGCCTAGTTATGTGCTCAAATCCCCAAGTCGTCATCCGGTTCTCGCAAGACTTCCAGGCACAGACTAATCAGCGATAGCATACGGAAGAATAGGTACCCGATCTGACTCGGGGTAGAGATCGGCATCTTGTCGGTCTCGTGGTGTCTAATCCTGTAGTCATTGCCAATTTTTGTCAGCAGCTTGAATTCGTCCTCAAACACTTCGCGCTCAATGTCGAGGGATACTCGATCTACCAATTGATCTGCAGATGTTTTCTTGTTCGGGCCGAAGTAGGTCTTGATCCTCTCAAATGCATCCCAAAGTTTCTCTAGCGCGACAGTCTGGTCGCCAAGCCTCAGGTATCTCTCTTTCGCCTCTTCAATGAGCCGGTTGAGTTCTTCGTCAGTTGTGTCGGCCTTACTCTCAAACAGTAATTCCACATTCACGTTAAGACCCAACAATTGATCCAAATCGACCGTCTCATCTGCCCTTATTGACTCGTCGATGAATCGCCTGAAATCAATGATTGCACTGGTTAGGAACTCTTCGTCAGGAATGTCCACATTGCCCGATACCCGAAACCCCTGATTCGAGAAATCCCTTCGCTTGAAGAGCCCTTTCTTCACCACAACTGAGATCTGCTTTACGTCAAGCTCTAGGAGCACATCTCTTACCCAGAACCGTCTGGTGGAACCGTCATGGGTGTAGTCGAAGCCCAGGTCTTGGAAGAACCGTGTCAGGTAGTACGAAGATCGATAAGGGTACTTGGAATCATCACCGCAGATTCTTACTGCTAGTTCCATCTCGAAATCTATGTTTGCCTCTCGAGCGGCGAATAACTTCAGGAGGCCGAAGGTCGCTTTGTCCCGACGGTCAGCACTCGCTTCGAATAATGCGTCCCGCAGGATTGCATTCGCCTGCCGAAAATCCTTGTTCAGTTTGCTGAAGCCCATGATCACACTCTAGAACGGAATGTCGGCACCGAAATCCGGCTCTTCTTCGTAGAATCTCAAGTTGCCGAAGCGTATTCGGTATGCTCCCTTGAGGACACTCTTCACTTTCTCCTTCCACTCCTCGATGCCTTCAATTCTTTGTTGTTCAACCACCTGCTCGAAGTGTTGGAGTTCAGATAACAGATCAGAGTAGATGGTGTCCTCAGAATCAGACATTTTCGGCTTGTCTCCCTATGCACATAACATAATATTCTATAGTCTCCGCACGATACCCAAGGAAGATCAGCTTGGTTGGTAGTGCTCTTATATCACATTACTCTTGATTTCTAACTGGATACCATCAATATTGTAATGATATACAGAAACCGGAGTTTCTTCAAACGATATGTGTGCCTGCTGAATTACTGAGACAATACACCCGTTTGTCGGGAAATCTTCTAATCCGTTTAATCTGCGTAATCCGCGGTTCTATATCTATTCTGGTTCCGGCCGAAGGACCTCCGAATTACAATCGTCAATCGCAAATCGGCAATCCAGTCAGCTTGCCATTGCGTCAGATTCTGATCAAGAGCTTCTTGCGATACATCCACCACATCACCAGCCAGAGCGCAGCAAATCCGGCTGTCGCGTGAATCAGCTCGCTCCAGTCCCCTCTCTTTCCTTCATTTGATTCCTTTGTGTGGTTTCCGTTTTGCCAGGTAGGCATCAATGGTTTCCATGGTCCCGGTGAGTTTTCCGTTGAATTCTTCTTTGAATTCCCGACCGTTCAAATCCGTATCGGGGGTCACTATGACGTGGGGCGCCCACCCTTTGCGAGTGATGAACAAGTACAGCTGCTTTTTCTGAACATAGGGCCATATACAGCGTTCCCCCCGATAGGTGACCCTGAAACCCGATTGATCATAAATCAGACGCTGCTGATCCGTGATATTGGCTTCCAGGAACGTCAACAGTTCCTCGAGCTTGGGCTGGATCGAAGGGGCAGCCCGGGACACTACCCAGCTTTTGTCGTAATCAACAGGATCAGGTTCTTCGTAATACGGCAGAAATTCCTCATAGGTACAGGGCTCCGGCGTTTTGCCTTTCTTGCCTTTTGGTGGCCAGCTCAACCAACCCCGGCCGTCGAATCGGAAGCCCTGTTCGTAGAGGAAACCGGCAACCGGGTGAACATCGATTGGATGCCCGTTCCACAGCATGAAAGTCACTGGGCAGTTCAAAGCCGTTCCCAAATCACGCAGGGCGGCCAGACACCGGGAAAGCTGTTTACGGCGCAGCCTGGCAAGCAAATGGCTGTTCCAGAACAGGAGAACCTGACCGGCCTGGACAACCTGTGGACAGATGTAATTGCCCTGTCTCGACCGGAATACGTCACCCCGTTCATCCAGGATGTCCAGGCAAGAAAAATACAGGTTAGCAGGATCCTTGTTGGTGATGGCAAACACGGTTTCATCCGGCAGATACCCCAATGTCTGCCCCTCGCTGCGGCGCGCCCGGCAGTCCCGCAGCATCTCGATGGCTTCAGGCAGGCCGTATTGAACACCCGCATGGCTTTCAATGAAGTGTCCCCGGTTGATCTCACCCAGCAATTCCCGGCGCTTGAATTCCCGCAACAGCTCTGCCCAGGGGGGCGCAGCGACTTCGGTTTTCACGATCTCTTTTGATACGATTCCCCACCGCGTCAGTAGCAGACCGGCCCATTTTCGAATAACGTCCTGACGAGGCAATGCTTTGGACGGCGGGACAAGACGCTCGGTCGCCCACCAGCGACCTTGGCGGGGATCCAGCTTACGCTCGTGCATGTGCTTCAGAACCGAGTCCGGAGACACACGGCCTAAGATGATCGTCTGCGGCGTACTGGCCAGATCGTAGCAGGCAGATAAGGCCACGGTAAAATTAGCGTGCCGGAGACACTCATAGGAATCGCAGGTTATTTCACCGGTCCAAGCCAGATACCAGAGGGCGCGTGTGGCTGGGCCTTCTTCCAAGTGGGTGCCAGACAGAATCTCATCAAAGAAGGCACTCTTGTGCTTGCGCATGTACTGCCGCACTGTGGCAATCACCTCCGGAATATCCTCATCCGCTTCCGCAACAGGATCAAACCTCAGTTTGTCCCCCTGAGCCAGCCAATCCATGTCTTTCCGCAAGCAGAGCGTGATGGTCCCCCTACAAAGCCGCTTACTGCTCAGTCTCCGCCAGACGACTTGGCCGGATGTGATCAGTCTGTCCAGAAGGGCAGGTGAATAATCCTCGACCCGCTGTCCCAAGATCTCGGGTTCCAGCACGCCTTGGAGCACCTCATATCCCTGCAGTTGGCCGATGACTTGGCGTAGCCCGGCAAGGCCTTTCACGCGGTGGTCTGGATGACGGTACTGCCAGCGGGTCACAAAGTCGACAACTTCATACGGGGCACAGGCGGCCAGCTCCCGTTTCAGATAGGTCATGGTAAGGCGATGTATCTCTTGGAGGTTGGCCTTGTTCACCCACTGCGGCTGGGGTTTGTCGGCGGTATAGACCCCCTTGAGCGCTTTGCCTGACTTCACCACAGCAGTTAGCGTTTTTTCCGCGGTCCCGGCCGGCCAGCCATAGCAGTCCATGATGTCATAGAGACTGATGGGCCCATGGGTCTTCAGATAGCGCTCGGCAATCGCCTTTTCCGCTTCCGTGCGGGCAATTTTCTTGCGCAATCGGGGCGCAATGATATCGGCCGCACTGACGGCCCTCGGTTTTCCGAAATCGTTTTGCGCGGTGATGACCGGGATAAGTACTTTCAGGCGGCCTGATGTCTTATGTGTAAAGGCGTCATGGTATTGGCGCCATTGGTCGCTTGCTACCAGACGCAGGTTCTCGTGATCAATATTCGGGATGAGGGTCGCGACCACCCGTTTCTCGCGCACCAGGGCCTTGGCAAACTGCATTCCCTTTTCGCCGGCAATCGCCTCCACTGTCTGACGGCAAGCGGGAATGTCCCCCAGTTCACGGATGATCTGGGCCAGTTCATCTTTGTTGCGGGCCTGACGTGCTTCGGATCGAAAAGAAACCCGTTTCTCGAGTTTCTCAATGGCACGCTTGTCAAGGAGCTGGGCCAATTGCTCGGTACTGAGGACCTCCTTAAGGACCTCCTGGTGCAGGCGGAGCAGATGCGCCCTGCGCTGCCTGCCCATCTGATGATCGGTCCGGTACTGCGTTGTTATCAGTAGGGAATGGGCAAAGGGCGAGGGCGATGTCACGGTCTTGAAGATCAGTTTGGTTTTCTTGCGCTTGATGTCCTGCAGTAGATTCTTGAGTTCCCTCACATCCAGGGCCTGCTCCAGATAGTTCCTGCGCACTTCCTGAAATATGGGATAGTCCGGATCTCTCCTGGCAGCCTCAAACAGTTCCTGGGCGCGGTGGGTCTGGAGCCAGAGGGGGATCCGTTTTCCTTTATAGGCCCTGACGATCTGCAATGCAGTCACGGCGGCTTGCCTGAAATGTGTGTCCCCGAACATCGCCTTATCAGCATCCTTGCGTGTAATCATATCCAGGGAAGTGGGCGTGACCAAACCGAGGACTTTTTTGACATCAATCGTGCGCCCGGGGAAATTTCCCTTGCTGGAGAGGGACAGGATAATAAGGTCATTGGAAGAGGAAACGGTCCATCCCTGTTTCAGCTTTTCGTTGGCAGCCAAGGCCAGCGCGGCTCCCCAGGCATGGTTGATCCTCTGCCCTAAGGGGCAGTGGATGATGATATTGAATCGCCCCAACTCATCTTTCCAGAGCTCGACCAGGAGATTCTCATGATCAGGCACAAGACCGCTTGCCTTGATCTG
>CAZLTY010000041.1:0-24614 GCA_964562575.1 uncultured Pirellulales bacterium | reverse complement strand
ACGGCTCCTGCGGGGGGCTTTACGGAACAGCCGGGAACGCGGATTGGCCGTTACAAGCTTCTTCGTATGTTAGGCGAGGGCGGCATGGGGATTGTGTACTTAGCTGAGCAGCAGGGTTCCATCCGACGGCGCGTGGCGCTGAAGGTGATCAAGCCAGGCATGGATTCCAAGCGGGTCCTGGCGCGCTTCGAGGCCGAGCGACAGGCTCTGGCTCTGCTGGACCATCCGAATATCGCTCGTGTCTATGATTCCGGCGCGACAGAGGCCGGCCGGCCGTACTTTGTCATGGAGTATGTTAAGGGAATGCCCATCACCGAGCATTGCGACCACCACAAGCTGACGATCGAGCAGCGGCTACGATTATTCCAACAAGTCTGTCAGGCCGTCCATCATGCCCACCAGAAGGGTATTATCCATCGTGATATTAAGCCCTCAAACGTTTTGGCCTCAATCCATGAGGATCAGGCGGCGCCGAAGATTATCGATTTCGGCGTGGCCAAGGCTATTTCTCAGCCCTTGACCGAACGGACGCTCTATACTGAACAGGGCCAGTTGTTCGGCACACCGGAGTACATGAGTCCCGAGCAGGCGGATATGGCCGTCGAGGATATCGATACGCGCTCGGATATCTACTCGTTAGGTGTGCTTTTATACGAGTTGTTGACGGGTGTCTTGCCCTTCGATCCTGAGACGTTTCGCGAAGGTGGTCTCGATAACATCCGGCAGGTTATCTGCGAAACCGATCCCAAGACACCGAGCACCCGCCTGACGAGACTTGGTGACGAGGCCAAGAAAGTCGCTGAAAGCCGCCGGACCGAAATCGGAACATTAGCCAAATGTTTGCATAGAGAGTTGGAATGGATTCCCCTCAAGGCGATGCGTAAGGAACGGTCTGAGCGCTATCGGTCGGCTTCTGAACTGGCGGATGATATCGAGAACTACCTAAAGGGTGCTCCATTGATAGCTGGACCACCAGGCAATTTATATCGACTCAAGAAGTTCGTCAGCCGCAACCGAGCATTAATTACCGGCATTGCAGCAGTGCTTGTTGTGTTCATAGGTGGCCTGATAGCCTCAGGCGTCTTCGCTATCGGAAAAGTCCGGGCTCGCGCTGAGGCTCAAGCTATAAGCGACCTATTGACTCAAGTTGTTATCCCGGCAGCAGGTCCACAAAAAAATCGGAACGAGTCTGTCCTTTCTGTTCTGGACGCCATCTCCGAAGGGTTGGAAGGAAAGTTCGAGAACTTGCCCCTCATGGAAGCAGCGATATGTTATCAACTTGGTGCAGCGTACTGGCGGCTTGGTCGATCAGACAGAGACATAGGACACCTAGACACAGTCGGAGAACACCTGGACAAAGCCGAAGAACACTTTAAGCGAGCGCTCCAGATAGAAGAAATCCCAAGGAACAAAGTCAAACTGATGAATACCCTTGGTCCCGTATACCAGTACCAGGGCAGATTGGAAGAGGCCGAGTTACAGTGCCGCGAGGCATTAGAATGGGCACTACGCTATTTCGGTGCCGAGCACGTGAGTACGCTTTGGTGCAAGAATGGTCTTGCTCTTATATACAAGGACCAGAAACGTTATGAAAAATCAGAGTCTCTGTTTCTTGAGATGCTCGAGATAAGTCTCCGTGTATTTGGCGAGGACGATGTGAAGTCCCGGATCTTCAGGGGCAATCTGGCTGGAGTATATGAAAGGCAAGGCCGGTACGATGAGGCAGAGCGGCTCCTTCTTAGACTGAAGGAATTGTACCCCGACAACGTCCATAACTGGAATATTACATCGTACATGCAAAGTCTGGCCACAATATATGCCAAGCAGGGTCGTTTCGACGAGGCAGAGCCCATATTTCTAAAGGTGCTGGAGAACCGACGCATAACACGTGGAGATGCACACCGCGACACACTGCGAACATTACAAATCGTCGCTAACTTCTACACAGATCAACAGCGTTATGAAAAGGCCGAAGCTCTTATGACCCGAGCGGTCTGGGGCAGACGCATCACACTCGGCGACGACCATCCGGACACATTAGAGTCATGGCAAAACCTGATCGACCTCTACGAAGCCTGGGGCAAGGCGGAAGAAGCTGAGAAGTGGCGATCCAGGCTGGCTCGGCGTGACGATGCCGAGGAACGGGACTGACCTAATCGAGGGACTTGGGAGTTTTATGACAAGGCCAACAAAGAGAAGGAGACTTATTGAATGCCTAAAAACAAAGAGGTCCGGATCATATGGGTCATAGCGCTCATCGTGGGCGCGTTGCTGGACTATGGTGTGTGCACCCGCGCAGATGAGGTGATCAATGTCAAGACTGTGGGTCCTGACAAGCCCGTGGTGGGGGTGTACTATTATCCCTGGTATCGGGGGCCGGATCGAGGGAGGCAGTGGACCCGGGTGATGCGGCAGCATCTTAGAGCACCTCAGCAGCCTGCGGTGGGGTTGTACCGGTCCGACGATCCTCAGGTGATTGGGGCGCATATTGCCCAGAGCGTGCGCGGAGGGATCGACTTTTGGGCTGTGAGCTGGTGGGGACCGGATCAGATCTGCGACGACAATCTACGTCAGGCCATTCTTCCGCATCCGGACGCACATAAGCTGAAATACGCCATTCTCTACGAGGCCACCGGGCGCCTGGGCACCTTTGCCAGACCGCACTATCGCCATTGGATGAGTGACCTGGCGTATCTGGAAAAGACCTATTTCGGACGCGAGGATTACCTGCGCATCAAGGGTCGGCCCGTGCTCTTTGTGTATCTGACACGCCAGTACTTCCGCAACCGGGGAGAAAAGGCCTTGGCGCAGATGCGCGAGAAGTTTCCCCAGGTCTATCTGGTAGGAGACGATGTTTTTGGTGAGGGCTATCGATCCGAATGGGCCGAGAACTTTGATGCGGTCACGGCATACGACGTGTATGGCCAGTCTGTGGGGCGTTTCGGCGGGACACATAAGGCCTTGGATTTCCTGGCTCGCAATTACAAACATGCCAAGGCACAGGCTAACAAGGTGGGCACTGCCTTTATGCCCACGATTGCCCCCGGCTACAATGACACGGCCGTGCGCAAGGGACATCCGGGCCGGGCCCGTTACTTTACGGATGTACCGGATTCGAAAGAAGGCGACATCTTCCGGTCCATGATTCAGGAGGTGGCCCTGCCGCATCTTGATTCCGGTTGCGGGCGCGTGATGATGGTGACCAGTTTCAATGAGTGGTATGAGGACAGCCAGATTGAGGCCACTGCAGGCACGGCGCCGGTCAGTCACACGGACGATTCAGATAGCGGCACGTATTATACGGGTGGGCAGCGCTATGTGGACTATGGGTATCTGTATCTGGATATCCTCGGTCAGGCCACTCAGTAAGAACTATGGATCCCCAAGCTGCTTCGGTTTCTCACACAGCGCGGTCTTCGGCCGCAACCGAAGAAACGTTGCTGGACCCCTTTCTTTCCCCCGCCCACCGCTGACGAAGGGCAACCGAAAGAAACGTCTTTTTAAGAGACATCCCTAAAAGGCCATAGAATCGCGTAGGCCCTGATTCTCCCAAGCGGGTCTTTGTTGAAGACATACTTTTCCCTTGCCTTCGTCAGTTTTGAGGCAAGAAAGCAGTCAAAGATGGGAGTATTCTGGTGGCTAAGAGGTCCCTGTGATTGATGAATAGGGACCTGCAAATTTTACTAGCAAGCTCTATTGACTATTTTCGGAGACCAATGTAAATTGAAGCACAGGTGAACGGTACACTGCCGAGATCAAATATCGGTTCCAGGTTGATATGCCGAGTTCTACGAGAAGATGCGCCTGCGCCAGGAGTAGGAGCCTTTCATCGCGAAAGATGACATCCAGCCCCGCGTCCCATGCGGGGCTTTTGTTGATACATGGCATCGTGATCAAGCTTCCCACGTGTTTTTTTCTTGCCTTTTGGGGCGGTTCGGGTAGATTCTACCAATAGACTGGAATGCGAGTGTGCCCTCCGCTGTGGGGTGACCTTTGGCGGGCCGGCAATAGGACAAGTTGGAGACACGACAATGACAGGCAAGAAGATAAGACTCGAACGGATAATCGACCGCGCTTCTCACAAGACGGTAATCATTCCGATGGACCACGGCGTGACGGTGGGCCCTGTTGAGGGCCTGGCCGACATGCGCAAGACGGTCAGCAACGTGGTTTCCGGCGGGGCAAACGCCATCCTGATGCACAAGGGCATCGTTCGAGCCGGACACAGAGGCACGGGCAGGGACGTCGGGCTGATTATCCACCTGTCCGGCGGTACGTCGTTGAGCCCCGACCCGAACGCGAAAGAGCTGGTTTGCACGGTCGAGGAGGCGATAAAACTCGGAGCCGATGCGGTCTCCGTCCACATAAATCTCGGCGCCGAGACCGACAAGGAAATGCTGTGGCAGTTGGGGCGGGTCAGCGAGCGATGCCTGGAATGGCAGATGCCGCTGGTCGCGATGATGTACACGCGCGGGGCGGACATCACGGACGAATACGACGTCAACAACGTCAAGCAGGCCGCAAGGGTGGGGGCCGAATTAGGGGCGGATATTGTCAAGGTCGTCTATACCGGCAGCGTCGAGAGCTTCACCGAAGTAGTAAGAGGCTGTCCGGTGCCGGTGGTTATTGCCGGGGGCCCCAAGATGGGCAGTGACAAAGACATCTTCAAGATGGTCCGGGACGCGATTGAGGCTGGCGCTGCGGGCGTATCGATCGGCAGAAACGCCTTCCAGCACAGAGACCCGGCCAAAATGGTCCAGGCACTGAGCAAAATGGTTCACAAAGGCGCGACCGTCGAGGACGCCCACAAAATAGTACAGGGATAGAGAGCGGCAAAGAGCGTGGACTCCCGTCCTCGCGGGGACGGCAAGATTAGACCAAAGGATGTGCAAAATGAAGAGATTGTGGGTAAATGTAGTTCCGTACAGCAAGGAAATCGCCATCGCCGCACTTGAGAGCGGGGCCGAGGCGGTGGTCCTGCCGGACGGCAAGAGCGAAACCATCCGGCAATTCGGCAAGATCAAGACGGTCGAGAACAGCGGCGACATCAAGCCTGGCGCCGACGTCGAGTTCATAGACATAGCCGGCAAAGCAGACGAAGACACAGCCGCAGCGGTGCCGGCCGACAAGATCGTCGTGCTCAGGATGCTCGACTGGACTATCATACCTATAGAGAACCTTCTGGCCCGGCGGGGTAAGAATATTATGGTCCAGGTTGAAAACGGCGAGCAGGCCAAGCTCATGGTCGAGATACTCGAAAAAGGCGTGGACGGCGTCGCGTTGAAAACCGGCGATGTAAACGAGATTAAGAAGACCGCTGAAATCATCCACGGTATAAGCGAGAGAGTCGCGCTCGTGACCGCAACCGTCACCGCCGCAAAACAATTGGGCATGGGTGACAGGGCCTGCATCGATACGTGCACACAGATGACCCTTGGCGAGGGTATGCTCGTCGGCAATACGGCCGCAGGCTTCTTTTTGGTGCATTCCGAATCCATCGACAATCCTTACGTGGCATCCCGGCCGTTCCGCGTCAACGCCGGGGCCGTGCACGCATATACCCTGGCGCCGGGCGGCAAAACGAAATACCTGGCGGACCTCAAAGCCGGCGACGAAGTGCTGGTAGTGGATTTTCAAGGCAGAAGCCAGACCGCATATCTGGGCAGAAACAAGATCGAAAAAAGACCTATGATGCTCATCGAGGCTGAGGCCGAAGGCATGCCGATAAGTCTCGTTGTGCAGAATGCCGAGACAATTCGATTGGTCAGTCCGGACGGCAAGGCGGTTTCAGTAACGACTCTCAAGCCGGGCGATAAGGTCGTAGGCCATATCGAAAAGGCCGGCAGACACTTCGGCATGCAGGTCGATGAGACGCTCATAGAAAGGTAGAGCAATGGCCTGGCCGGATGATGTGCTCAGTATAGTCCTGGCTACCGCCCTTGGAGCAATAATCGGGCTGGAGAGGGAGTTCAGCGGCAAGGCCGCCGGGCTTCGAACGAATCTGCTGATCTGCCTGGGCGCTTCGGTCTTCACAATACTCTCCAGAAAGATGGCGGCCGGCACGGCTGACGTCTCGGTTACAAGAATCGCGGCACAGATCGTGACCGGCGTGGGTTTCCTCGGCGCCGGCGCCATAATTCAGGACAGAGGCGGCGTGCATGGCCTGACAACCGCCGCAACCATCTGGCTCGTCGCAAGTATCGGAATGGCCTGTGGAGCACGCTACTATCAATTAGCGGCTATTGTAACAGCTCTGGCGATTGTCGTACTTGTCGGCCTGGGAAAACTGGCCAGGCCCCTGGAACGCTACGTCGAAAAACTGCTTTTTTGATAGACGATTGGGTATCTCTTCATTCGGCTTGGTTTTGAGTATCACAAAAATCACCGTGTAATTTGCTCTCGATCTATAGGGGCACAGAATCGCATAGGCCTCGATTTTCCCAAGCGGGTCTTTGTTCAAGACATACTTCTCCCTTGCCTTCGTCAGTTTTGTTGCCAGACAGTCATTGAGCGGCTGGAAAGAACAACTCTCGGTCGGAGATTCTCACTGCATCATTCTCATCGGCCGCCGGATCAAGTGAGTCTGATGGGTAGCCGAGTTCAGAGGGCATCGGCGGGACAAATTGGCTTTTGGCGCCATCTATTTTCAGGATGCCGTCGGAGGTAAGCGTGACAATGGCGAACAATGGATCTTTGTAGGGCACAGTATAGCTAACCCACGGATGAGCCTTTTCGATTTCCGGGCTGAAGCGTGCGCGCCGATACTTCTCACCCACCCATTTGTATGACATGCTGTTGATCTGTATGTAGTGGATATTGTTGATGGTCTTGACAAAATCGATGTGGTGATGACCGCTGAACGATGCAACAACCTTCTGAAAACCGGCGGCTTTGTTGGCGTTTTCAAGAGCGGCCCGGACCTCGGCGTTGTTTTCAATACTCTGGTCATTTTCCAGACTTTGATGGGAAAAAAGGAAGGTGAAATTGTCGGCTCTTTCCAAATCGGCCTTTAACCAATCCAACTGCTCGGCGCCGACAAATCTGGGGTAGCCCGGCGCTCGGTTCTCTTTCTTCACATCGTTGCCGTCCAGGATTACGAAATGGAACCGGCCCTTGTCAAAGGAGTAGTACTTTTTGCTCGTCCCCCAAAACTCGAGTGTCTGCTCCCGCGCAAAACCTCCGTCGGTGTCGTGGTTGCCCAGGACATGGTAGCCGGGTCCGGCGAATTGCTTCCAAATCGCCAGGAAATCCAGGTTTGCCGGATACGGCCGGCAGAAATCACCCAACTGCACGATGAAATCCACCTTCTGCTTATTCATTGTATCAATGAAGATTCTCAGCCTCCTGTCGGCGTCATGGATAACATCTTTGTGCACATCCGCGCAAATCCCAAAGCGGACTTTTTTCCAGCGCTTGCCCGGCTTGGCAAAGCATGGACGTAACGTTGACGGTATCAGGAAGCTGCCCGCCCCGATGCCGGCAATCTCCAAGATGTCTCTTCGTGTCAATCCGGTTTTGCTCATAGCAAGATCCCCGTTCCTACGTATGAATGTCTCAAGTGGTCCATTAGGCTCTGTCTGAAAACTCCGTCGTCGGCTCGAGAGCGAGCGGTTTTTCGCCTGGCAAAGACGGCGAAGCAGGCGATATCGGTTTTATCGTCGATGCAGCCGGATGCAGCCAGGCGGAAAATAAGCCGCTCGAAGCCAGATCGAGTTTTCAGACAGAGCCTAGTGCTGTGTCACACCTAAAGATTAGAGTTCTTGCTTGCAGCCAACGGCCATCTGCGGCGTCAGAAAGCCTCGCCCTACTTCAGTAGGGCTTCATTTTCTTCCTTGCATCTGACCATCGGGTGCAGCGCAATTACCCCTATATTTAAGTGTGACAAAGCACTAGACCGAGTTCGAGCAACTTGGCATCTGTTGGATTGCCTGTCTTGCTGTCCCAGCCCATCAGGCCGTAATACTGATCCAGCATTTTCTCGAAGGCCTCGATGTCAACGCGTCTGCCTTTTGCCGGCCCGTCTGGCAGGGCCTTACTGAGCCTTTCCGGAAGGCAGTCGTGCTCACGGGTAAATCCTCTTTTGGCATTGAGCTGCCGCATCATGTTGATCCGGCGTTCGCCGACCTTCATCAGCTCCCAGAGTGTGCATTGCCAGCCGGTAGTGCAACTGAGCAGATCCTCAAGTTCGCGGTAGTTAAATAAATTGCCGGGCCCCCAGCAAAACATGCACAGACACAGGGTGTCGAGCAGACTGTAGAAATACTGTGAGTAAACGGTCATACGAACCTTGTCCAAGTCGCAAGAAGCCGCGGCCGGGCAAATCCCGGACTTCTCAGCAGAAGCCGGATGGGCAGTTCTGAAAATCCCCAGGCCTTTGCACGCCTCGGAATCGCTCGCTAACAACCAGTCATGCTCCGACGACATGTGATCGGGCCCGATCGGACAGACCGCATACATCAGCGCCTGGCTCGGTTTGACCTGGGCCATGTGCACCGCCAGACCATTGTTTTTGACATGTATCGCACAAGCTGCGGTTTCGGGGCCGAAGTGTTCGATTGCAGCGGCAAATCCTTCGGCGAGTATGTCACCTATGCCGCGGCGCTCAGCTATCTGCTCGATAAGCCAGAGAAGCGATTTCGCATCGCCGAAGGCGAGTGACTTGCCGTCTGTAGCCTCCGGCGCGATCAGACCTTTCTGAGCACATTCGAACAGGTACGCCGCCAGGCCGCCGGTTGTTATGGTATCGATCCCGTAGTTGTTACACAGCTCATTGGCCTTGGCTACCACGGCCGGATCGGTAATATCCAGGTTGGAGCCCAGCAACCCGAGTGTTTCAAACTCCGGCCCGCCGAGCCTGTCGGTTACCTTGTAGGGCTCTTCTGTCTTCACCTTCCTGCGGCATCCGACGACGCAGCCGAAACACGTAGTGTGGCCCGCCCCTATCTCAGGCTCGAAGGTGGCGCCATCCAGCTTCTTGTAGTCCTGGTGAAAACTGCGAGAGTAGTTCTCGGTTGCCAGGTTGCCGGCTTCGGCCTGAAATCCCACCACGCCGGCTGTTCCATACTTGCTCAAGGTCGCTGGAAATCCCGAATCGTCCAGGCGCTCTGCCGCCAGGCGGGCCAATCTCTTAAGGGCCGGCTGGTCCGCAAACTTGACCTTGCCATCTGCTCTGACAACTATCGCGCGCAGATTCTTGCTTCCAAACACGGCCCCCATACCTGTGCGTCCGGCCACGTCGTTCAAGTCTGCCATAAGGCAGGCAAATCGCACAAGCTTCTCGCCGGCCGGTCCGCACTGCAGGATGCTGAGCTTGCCGCCGCCCAGTTCCTTCGTAACAGCATCGTATGAATCCAGGACGCTCAGGCCCGTCAAGTGATCCGCCTCGACGATTCGTGCGTTGCCGCCGTCCACCAGTAGGTAAACTGGAGTCTCTGATCTGCCGGTAATGACGATGGCATCGTAACCGGCTCGTTTGATCGCCGGTCCGATGTTTCCACCGGTCTGGCTGTCGCCAACAGCACCGGTGAGAGGCGAGAGAGCGGTGACACAGCAACGGCTCGCACCGCTGAGAGGCGCTGCCGTAGTTACGCCCGGCGCAACAGTCAATACGTTTTCTTCGGCCAAGGCATCGGTTTCAGGACGAGTCTCTTTCAATAGGAAGTATGTCCCAAATGCGCCTCCACCCATGTACATGCGATAGAACCGCTCATCCGGCCTTTGCTCCTGAATCGAACCTGTGGTCAGATTGATCCGAAGAATGACTCCTGTAAAGCCGTTTGACATAGCAAGTCTCCAGAATGGGGGCAAGCCTTCTGCGGTCGCCCTTGCCGGCTATTGTTTGAAAGCTTCTTTGTAGAGCTTGAGCAGATCGCGCTCGGTACAGGGCCGGGGATTTGACTGATGACAAGGATCCTCAAAGGCCTTTCTTGCCAGCATGTGGAGCTGGTCCACTTTTACGCCCACTTCGGCCAGTGATTTTGGTATTGCGATACGTTCGTTGAGATCGGCTATCGCATCGATAGCTTTGTCCGCCGCGTCTATGTCTGAGATGCCGAACGTGTTGATGCCGAAACACTGCGAGACTCTGGCATATTGAGCAGCCGAGATCTCCTTGTTATATTTCATGACCGGCACGAGACAGATGGCATTTGCAAGGCCGTGCTGAATGCCGAACTCGCTGGATAGCGGGTGTGAAAGAGAATGCGCCGCTCCGAGATCCTTCTGAAAGGCGGTCGCACCCATCGCCGCGGCCATCTGCATCATCCCGCGAGCCTCGAGATCCGCTCCGTTGGAATGTGCTCGCGGCAGAAAGTTCCACACAAGCCGTATGGCCTCGAGCGCTATGGCGTCGCACATCGGATGGAAGATCCGGCAGACAAGCGCCTCTATGGCATGAGTCATTGCATCCATCCCCGTTGCGGCGGTCAACTGTGGCGGCAGGCCGACCGTCAGTTCCGGATCCAGTATCGCCATCTCGGGCATGAGCTGCGGAGCACCGAAGATTGCCTTTCGCCCTATCTGAGAAACCGTGATGACACTGCTGCGTCCCACTTCGCTGCCGGTTCCCGCCGTAGTTGGAATCGCGCACATTGGTGTCAGAGTCGACGGCAACTCGTCAAACGGCATTTCCGTTAACGCAACATCCGGAAAGGCAACTTTCAGTCGCAGCGCCTTGGCCGCATCGAGAGCACTGCCGCCTCCGAGTCCCACAATGCCGTCGCAATCGTGCTGTGTGTATGCGTCCAGCGCATCGGCGACGTCCCGGTCTGTGGGATTGGGGTGAACGCCTGTAAACTGCGCAAATGCACCGGGCCAGTCGCGATTCATCCGTTCGGCGACCAGACTAAATGCCTCGGTTTGGACCAATCCCGAATCCGTAACCAGTAGAGGCCGGCGGACCTTATATTTGCGGGCGAATTCCGCCAGTACCGAACGCGCGCCAACACCGAAGCGCACGTCGGTGGGAAACCTGAATTGTGATATCTCATTCATACAAATACAATCTAATCGCACCTGCTAACGTTGTATAGCGAAAAATCATGTTGTCATTTCATTTTGCCGTGGTCGCCTGAGTGACTAGTTGCTTGCCGTACCTGGCCCAAAGTCGTCCTGCTACTTCTATGCTGTCTCCCTGCGGGCCAGTGGGATAGTCGCCTTTTCGATCCGACCAGTCGATCATCCATTGTCTGAGTCTCTTCTGGAACCTCTCCTCGTCGAAGGGCTTGTCTGTGCCGAGCGATTTGGCCACTTCATGCAGGTACTGACGCCAGCGTTTGAGGTAGTATCCGGCCAGCATCCCCGACCACTCCTTGCGGGCGTAGTCGTCGATTGCCGGGCCCTTTCCCCAGAGCGTCAGCACCCTGCGGGCATTCCATTCGAAACGTGCCCGCTCGACTTCGGTCGTTCCCCAGCGCCTGGCGTCACCGAGCCAACGTCCAAGCAGGAATTCCTTTCGCGTCGCCAGCAACTCGTCCATATCCTCGATCAACCGAAGGAACCTCGCCGACGCCTTTTTGAATGCATCGGCGTCCTTTGTCTTTGAGGCCTCAATCAGCGCACCGTGCAAGACGTTTGCGTAATTCGACAGCACCTGGCGCGCCACATTGACCAGGTCAAAGCCGAATGCATCAACTGTACCCAGCTTATCCGACGCGGCCAGCAGCGCCTGCCACGCCTCGGCGAGCTGCGCGTTATCATAGGGAACGTCAGCGACCTCTCTGAAGCCTGGGACCCGGTCCACAACCGAACGGGTGCGGTAAGTGCCGTTGTAGACAGTGGCCCCAAGAATTTGCCAGGCGCGTTGAGCGTCCTTGTTTTGTCTGCCGTAGCGACCCAGCGCGTAATCGGCAAGCCATTGTTCCAGATCGACCGGCCGGTCGCGCCAGGCCGTCTCGAACATAAGATCGTACACAACGGGGTTGTAGCCCAAACCTTCATTCACAAAGCCCAGACCCGATAGCTTGTGGGATTGCGGTTGCCGGCGGATCGTTTGCAGGTTATGGCCGATCCTGTTCAGTGCCCCGCTGAGGTGCACCGTGCAGCCGAAGTTCTGTATGTTACACCAGAGCCACGGCTTGCCATAGAAGCTCTTCGTTTTGCTCCAAGTTGGAGTTTGTTCGCACATCAGATCGAGTACGATCATACGATCGTCGGGAACTGCGCCGAACAGGGCCTTCGCCTGAGGAGGCTTCCAGAACTTGGGATTGTTGACGAAGAGCCAGCCCTGCAGGACCCAGATGGCTTGGGGGTCGCTCTGAATCATGCCTTCATAGACTGCACCGGCAAGATCGGCCAGATATTTCGGATCGTCGCTGGGCGGGCGCATTTCGATAAACGTGTCGGCGGCGTACAGGTGGTCGGTGCCGAAGAGCTTGGCTTGTTCCTCCATGTACACTCGAGCTATCTTTAAGAACAACGGGTCAAGCGGATCAAGAAGAGAGGTCTCCCACTCGATCCAGCGGATTCTGTGCAGCTTGGCATCGGGATATCGTTGCGAAACTGCCGACGGGACATGACCGGTGAAACCCTGCAGAACCGGCGTCATGCCCAACTCACGCTGTCGGGCGAGTATCTTCTTTGCAAGATCCTCGTGCCGGCTGATCCAGTTTTGCCCCAGCGGCCCGCCCCAGCCATCCAGACAGCCCATCCATTGAAACGGAAGATACGGCGGCCCGGCCAGAAACTCGGCAATCTGCTCGGAACTCATGCCCAGTCGTTGGCACACCGCCTGCCATACAGCCTCCTGGCCGGTTACCGACAGCGGCATGTTGATCCCGTTGAGCGCCATCCAGTCGATCAATTTTTCCCACTGCGCCCAGTCGTACCATGCCAGTGAGTAGCCGAAACAGCAGTAGTTCAGGAAGTACCGGTATCTCGCCCAACTGATCCGGCGCACCTTCGGTTGTACTGCGGGCAACGGATCCGGCAGGTCGGGCCGGCTGCCGTACCAGCAAATGTGACGACGGCAGTAGTGCTTGAGATACCAGTTGAGCCCCATCGCCATGGCTGCGCCTGTGTTACCGCGAATCACAATCTTGCCGCCACCGCTCTCGATCTCGAAGACATCGCGATTGTTCACCGGCGGTATGACCTCGAAGGCAAAGCGATCGGTGTATTCCGGCAACAATCGTTCGAGTAGTCTGCTCGCCGAAGCAGGCGCCTTCGGATCCTGTCTACCCGGCCAGGCCATCGGTTCCCTATCCAACGGGCGGTAGTTAACCTCAGCCGCGTTGAGCCGCTTGAGGTGTTCGCTCAGGCGGACGGCGAACTCGTCGTAGTTGCGATTTTCCCGTGGCGACCAGAGCACCTCGCTCAGCGCCGCGGCTCGCGGGTACGCCATGTACTCGCGGTGCTTCTGGTCGGCCATGTATTCGCCCCACAGTTGTCCCTGTCCACCAAGGATGCGCTTGGCTTGCCCTTCGGTGAGTTCGGAGGGGACAGGTTCGAAACTGTAAGTCTTCTCCAGTGGAATATGTCCACCGATAGCTCGCGGCTCGTTCTCTTTGGGACCCTGGTAGTAGTCGAAATATGTGTGTGAAGTGGGAGCCATGACTACATCGTGTCCGGCTCGGGCAGCCGTGATGCCGCCGGCTTGTCCCCGCCAGCTCATCACCACCGCTCCCGATGCGAGACCGCCCTGGATGATCTCGTCCCAGCCGACCAGATGCCTGCCGTGACGCGTCAGGAACTCGTCCATCTGCCCTATGAACCAACTGTGCAGCTCGGCCTCATCCTGCAAACCCAGCCGCTGCTTCAATGCCTGCATTTGTTCGCTCTTGGCCCAATGGCCGGTGTTTGCTTCGTCACCTCCAATGTGTATGTATCTGCTCGGAAACAGTTCCATCACTTCTGTCAGGACGTCCTGCATGAAGGCGACGGTCTCCGGGCGCGGCGCCAGGACCCTCTCGTTGGCTTTCCATCGTTTTGATGGGGGCAGGGCGCTGAGCTTCTGGGGGTATAAACCTATCCGAGGGTAAGAGACAATCGCGGCGCCTGTATGGGCGGGCATCTCGATCTCCGGTACGATGGTGACGTACCGCTCGGCCGCATAACGCACAAGGTGGCGAATATCCTGCTGGCTATAGTATCCTTTCGTCCGAGCTCGAGCAGCGCCCGTGTCCGGCTGCCGCATAGTGGTAAAATCCATCGGCGAGCCGATCTCCGTCAGCTTCGGATATTTCCTGATCTCGATTCGCCAGCCCTGATCGTCGGTCAGGTGTATCTGCAGGCGATTGAACTTGTGGAGAGCCATTGTGTCGATGAAACGCTCGACGTCTTCTGTGGGGATAAAATGCCGGGCCGGATCAATCAATAGTCCGCGCCATTGGAATCGAGGATAATCGATGATACGCACACAGGGCACGGACCACTGGATTCCGTCGACCTTGTCCTCGCCGAAGACGGGCGGCGGCAGCAACTGTCGGAGCGTCTGAATACCGTAAAACAACCCGGCCCCGTTTGCGGCCAGAAGCCTGATTGCCTGTTCTGAAACCTCAAGCTCGTATCCCTCATCACCTAATCGGCCTTCAAGTGCCGAGTCGATGTCCAGTTGTATGCTGTTCAGCACGCGCTTGCCCCGTTTCAGCCTGTATCCGGTCGCTGGCGCCAGGGACTCTATGAGTTTCGCCGCCTCAATTGCAGCCTTACCCTCTGCAATCACGTGCGTCGATGATTCGATGACAAATACCCCGGCGCGCTCTTCGACGGAAACGGGCGATGGAACAACGTTCACGGTCCCGGTAGCAGTTCCCAAAGCAGGAGTCAGACAAACTGCTATCACTACGATGTGCAATACAATTCTATCCATAGGTACCTCCTTAATCATTTCCACTCTTGAGAACGACAAAAGCTGCGAATTCGCCTTTGACAGGTATGTTGATGTTCCCGCCGTGACATGTCCCTTGATACGCGGGACTGCCGAAGGGATCCTTCGGATTCATCAGTCTGTACGAGTCGCCGTCTCTCAAAAATGGCGCCACTGCAACGTCGATTTTTTCCAACTCATCCCAATTGTAAATTGCCAGATGTGCGCGATTCTGGTCAAATCGATTAGGCAGCAAGAAGCTCCTTGTTCGCCTCGGCGCCTCTTGCCCCTTCTTGATGACGAGATTGTCCTGCCGCGATACCTGCCTGTAGCGAATGATGTCCAGGGTGCCGTTGACAATCACATTGTCACGCACCTCGCAGTTCTCATTATACGGCGCCGTGTAGCCTATTCTCATGCTGACGCCGTGCAGGTAGTTCCTGAACACACGGATGTTGCGACTCGGCCTTCCGCCGCCGATCAAGAATGGCCCTTTGTCATAACAGATGTTCTCTTCGACGAGGAAATTGTTTACATATGCCCTCTCCGAGCCGTACGCATGGACGGTATATGTGCCGTCATAGAGACAGCTCATTATGCAATTGGAGATTGTCTTAACGCCCTCGTCGTTCTGGGTGTAGATGCAGTGGCCGTGACCGCGATCGGTCCCGAGCCAGCCGTTGTCATAGATCAGGCAGCCGTGTATCTCCGGGTCGATCTCACCCTTCCAGCAGCTTATACCCTGACTGCAATCATGGATGATGAGGTTTATATACTTGCAGTTTTTGCCTGCGTACATGTGAAGTCCGCCCGCCGGGCGATTCAGATCCGCAGGATGGGAGCCCGGACTGACCGGTTTGTCCGGCCTTTGTTCGGAGACAAGTATCTCGATGTCACGTATCCACACATGTGCGGACGGGCTCTGGACTGAGAGACCGCCGTCCATTCTGACTCGATCGCCGGATTCTGGTCTGATATGGATGGGAGCACTCTCGGCACCTGCCAGACGAATCTCGTAAAGCTCTTTCGGGCGGCGTCTGTATGTTCCAGCGAGCAGGTATATCGTATCACCTGCTTCCACTTTCTGCGTTCCATCCAGAGCCGAGGCAATGTCCCATGGGGCTTGTCGTGTGCCGGGATTCGAGGATTTGCCGTCGGGTGCGACGTACCACCGGCTTGCCGAGCTAACCTGTACCGTCATAGCCAGCAAACACCCAGACAAAATGAATCGGTATCTCATAGTTCGTCTCTTCTACTTTACGGCCCTGTCAATTTGTTTCTATACGGACTGTCGCTATCCCGAATGCTTTCAGGTCGACTTGCACTTGATGGTCCGCAAACACAGGGCGGCTCTTGTTCTCTTCAACCAGGTTCGTTACCGTAGCTCGGGCCACTGCGATGTGCGGCAGTCTCACCGATGCGGTCGTTGGTTCGCCCTGTGTTTCGATCAGGCGCATGATAATGCCGGCGCCGTCCTCGGCGCGTTTGAGAGTTGTCAGCATCACATTGGGCTTGTCAACCGAGCAGAAACTCGCCGAATCCGGCGCAAGAGGACCGTCCTTCTTGCCGTGAACGTCATCAACTATGAACTGATTGGCCGCGGCCCAGCCGAAGCCGGCGCAATTGCCCTTCTGCCAACCGCCTTCGTGGCTGGTCAATGAATAGCGGAAGAGTATCTCGCTCTGCTGAACGGGCTGGAAGTTCGTTCTAAAATTGCTGCTCATGACGAATGCATACATGTGGCCTTTGGTGACTTGCTGCGGGCTCACGAAATCTGCGCCATAGCCGGGCGGATCGACGCCGTGGTGTGCCTGCGAACAGTAGTTCGGCCACAGCCCTCCGAATTCGAGCAGATGCGATTCAACCGCCGACAGCGTAATGCCGAATTGTCCGTCGGAGACATCCGCCCAGTGCTGGACGGCATAGTAGTTGGTATTTGAACCGGGGAACTGGTCGCGGAACGGTCTTATGACCGAATTGCTGCCTTCAAATCGAAAATCAGGTTTGTCCATCCTGAACGGGAACGCGAAGTAGATTTCCTGCAGTGGCGTCGAGTCCTTCAATATGCGATTGGCGAAATCGATTCGCTTGAGCTGATCGTAGAGGATGATTTCCTGAGTTATCTGTGGACAACCGGGCCCTTGAGCTCTTATGATGAGACTTCCACAGACTGAGCCGGTCTGTCCCTTCCTGACTGTCACGTCGCGAGGCCCTTCTATCTTGCCGCTCTGAATCCAGCGCATAACGAATTGGTTGACCTTGTGGGCCGCGCGGTCGTCCACAAGCTCGCGTCTGGATTGCTTGTCATATATACTGCTGATGCCTCCAGTTTTCAGATCGATTCTTACACGGTAGAAGCGATTTTCCAGCGAGCTTGCACCCACTGTCACACTCTTGGATGGGCTGAGCGGTGACTTGCCGCCAATCTTGAATACCTTGTAACCAAGCGGTGGAACATTCTTCGCGACGAAGGCCAGATCGACCAGTTCGTGCGGCTCGAACTGACCGCGGGCGTGTCGATAGGCCGCGTAGGGAACAGCCAACTGCGGGCCGGCCAGGTCGATGTATTGACAGACTTCCGGCTCGGCGCCCGGCAAGCTCAGATCATAGACCTCTGAGGCCGAGCCGCGAAACTTCGGAACCCGAACGATGTCCGTCCTCGCAAACGAAAGCGGATTAAACACGACGATGTAATGGCCGTCTTCTTTTCGCTCGATCCTGCTGACAATGTGCTGGACGCCTGCATTGGTGATTTGTTGCGCCAGACCCGCCGCCCGGTAGGCGTAATGGCTCTTTTCATTCCACGCCCAGTCCTGCAGCCTGCCCGCAGGGTAGGCTTTGCCCCAGGTGTGCTCGTCGTAAAGCATCACGTCGTCATAGGCCTTGCGGATATCCGACGCCGGGTATGACAAATCGCCGGCCAGTGAGGCGACGGTGGCCATCTTCTCGGCGCGCCCGAGCGCATCATGCGTCAGACGGTTGATCGTAGTTTCTTTGGCGGTCGATAGCGCGCCGACAACATAATCGGTATGCGGCAATTCACCTCTGAATGTGCGAACGTCGGAGCACTGATTCTCCAGTTCTTCGAAGAACATGGTGTTGGTGCCGACGATCAGTTTGGGATAAGCCCATTTGTCGTTCCATTGGCGGACGATTTCGCTGATCTTCATGTCCGGCGGATAATTGTCGACGCCGTTGTGAATGTATCGCATCACGCTGAAGGGCGTATCTTCTTTCTGCATCTTCTCTAGCTCGCCGCCCAGTCTGTCCATCACGTACTTGTAAGTATGCGGACCCGTGACATTTCCGAAGAAGCCGTAAGTGCCCTGGTAGTAAACCAGGACGGATCCGCCGTCGGGACCCTGCCAGCGAAACGCGTCCGGCCTGCCGTGACGCAGGACAGCCGATTCATCCCAGAAGGTATGAATGTCACTTCTACCCCATTCGAAATAAGTCGGCAGACCCGCGAAGAAATACTTCACGCCTGCGCCCGCCATCACGGTGGGCAACCCCCAGCTCAGACCGGGGACGTCGGTTATCGATCCGGTGAGGATTTGGCCGTCGAGTTGGCGAGCCATTCTAAATGAAGGGTACATCAGGCGAACAAGCTCTTCGTGACTGCACATGCCGCTGATCTCGTTTCCCATCAGAGCACCGATCTCAATTCGACCCTCTTTGACGTACTTGCCCAACTCTTCGATGCCTTCGGCGTCTCGGGTCTCGATGAAGTGCTGCATGGCCCAGGCGCCCTCGGCGGTGTAGCGGTACTTCGCCTCGTCGGGCCAATTGTCGGTCTCGCGGCAGAATTTCAGGATGTCATCGTAGAAGCCGGCGTATCTCTTAAGAACGTTTTCGATTGTGTCGGTGTAGCCCAGATCGTGATGTGTGATGGGGACAAAGAACACGCGCCATTTTCGCTGCGGCTGCCAGGTCATACTGCGGCGATCGATTTCCCGGCCCTCGACCTTGAGAACCAACGTCACCGGCACCGGTCTGGCTGTATCGGCTACGGAGAATTTCACCGTTGTTGTACCTTTGGGGATAGTCGCGGATGTTTGTCTCGTTCGGCCGCCCTCGATTTGAGATTCCAGCGTGATCTCGACTTGCTCTTGTGAGAGATTATTGACCGTGGCCTCACCTAGCTGGGCCAGAGCATTGTCCTTGCGCACAAAGAAAACGGTTGGCTTGACCGACACAAGCTTCACCTGTCCCTGGGCGCCGGCAGCAGCGCTGCAAAAGGCGGCGATTACTATTGCTGACAAAATCGAGACTCTTGACCTGGTAGCTGCGGCAGGATGATTCATTCTTGCCTCCTTGTTAACGCGTACGCCGATTGGCATTGGTCCTGCACTTCGGCACTGGCCTTTTACGGGCCGCCGTCAATCGGCCCGGGCCTTACCACCACGGGCGCACTCTTGATCTGCGGTCGAATAGCCAGCCAGTCTATCCCCTGAAACTCGGGATCGTCGATCTCCCTTACCTCCTCGTCGCCGCGGTAAGGGCACATGGTATCGACCCACGCGATGAGTTTTCGCCGGCTCAGCTCGTCAACCTTCACGTCGTTATGTTTTCCGCTCGAAGCAATATCGACAAGACGGCTCTTGTACGACAACTTCGTCATTGGCTCGGGCGTTACGTAGGCAGCCGGGTCGTGCTGATCATACGCCTCAACCAGTATCGTATCGGCGATCCCAAATCCGGCCGGTGGATCATCAGGAGGATGATAGGCCGCCCCCCACGAGGGATTGCCGATCAATAGCACATACGGCTCCTTGAAAAGACCGTCGCCGCGGTACGTAAGGTCCAGCTTGTCCCGCGCCTCTCCGTCGCCCTGGTGGCACTCGCCGCAGTACCTGTCCAATACCGGTTGGACAAACCGCATATAGCTTATCGACTCATCCCCCCACGGCGGCGCGGTGATCTCCGAGGGGCCGCGCTGCAGCGCCTCGGCGCTAGTCTTAGTGGGCGGCGTTGTGCTGTGCATCTCGTGACAGCCCAGGCACCCTCTCGTTTCGCCCGGCATCACACCCGAGACCGAGCGCATCGTCTGCAGTGCCCGGTACTTTTCGTCGAGCAATTGAAAATAGAGCGATTTGCCCGACGGCGCCTTGAAATGCACTGAACCGTCGCTTTCGATCGGCACCGTTCCGAGTATTCGCTTGACTCCCTCGGAGGACACCATCGAAACCACCGGCCCGGTCGAGGCATAGGGCCGCTTGTACCAGTAGCTGTAAGTCTTGGCGTCCATCGTCAGAATGCGGAGATAACTTGCCTTGCCCTTGATCCTGGACGGAGCATTATGATAGATGTTATTGCTGAATATGATGCCCCCGGCGGGATCATGGCGCTCGGCTACCGAGGGCCATCGCACGGCATCCGGCATTACTGCAGGCTTCGGACGAGCCCTAAGAGGCATGGCGTGAAAGATGTGGTGCGCGCCCTCGTAAATCAATTCCTTGTTGCCCGCCGTATCCATAAGGTACAGCACAAACTTGCCGGCCCTGTTGGCCGAGACAAGGAACACGTCTTCGCTCAGCGGATAAGGAGTCTGATAGGCGCGATAGTCTCCGCTCTTATGATAATTCTCAGACTCTATCGGATCGACCGGGCCGTTGCCCGATTCGGGCCATATGAGTTCTGCGGTTACCTTTGTGAGTCCGCCGGGGAAGTTGAGACCTTTTCGCGTATCGACGATTCCGATACTGCCGGCGAACCAGTCATGATGTGCAGAGCCGGTAAACATTACGCGCTCACTGTTCGGGATCGGCCGGGCGTCTTTGAGAAGATCGGGCCAGACACTCTGATTGCCCCAGAAGGTAGCGGCGCGCGTGCCGTCCGGGTTCATCGTCCAAAGTGATTGAGCGCGCCAGAGGGGTTTATCCGTGTATTCCCACCGGGTATAGATAACCCGGCCGTCATTGAGCAGCGAAGGCAGATAGTCCGGCTCGTTGTTGCGGCTGATGATATACATATTCTCGCCGTCGAGGTCGCACCGCGTAAGTACAAACGAGTTCGTCGGCGGCATGCAGCGGACGTAGTTGTGCCCGCGCGTGCTGGCGAAGATGATATGCTCGTCATCCGGCAGGTAGATCGGATCTACGTCGTCATAGATGCCCTCGGTAATCTGTCGCAGACCGGAGCCGTCAATATTAATCTCGTAAACATGAAAGTTCTTTTCGTTAGCCGGGTGGAATGAGAACAGCACGCGCCTTGCGTCGAATGACAGGTCGGGTCGCCAGAATGTGCCGTGCAAGGGCTCGGCCGGCATCAGTTTAGTCAGATGTCCCTGCGGGGAAAGTCCTCTAAGAGTGAGCAGTCTGCCGCCCGGCACCGCCATATAGCCGAGTCGGTGACGCGTCTCATGTGGCCACTCGGATCCTCCCGGAAACGGTATGTCGATAAACAATAGACTGTCGAAATCCACAGCCGGGTCAGCAAACATGATCTTGCGCTTGATACTTCGCACCGCGTAATACAATTTCTCATCTGAGCTGCCGGCCATCGCGGCTTCCAAAGCTCTCAGTTCGGACAGTTCTTTAGAGAAATCGATCCTTTCCGGGAAATTGCGTTCGATCCTGGCGGCAGCTCCTCTGGTCCATTCTATCTCGCTCTTTATGTGTTTTGAAGTTGCAGCGCCATCTGCCTGATGCAGCCAATCCCGCCGTAACATGCCTTGGGCTTCCTTCGCCGAGTAATCCCGCGTCTCGGGAGTATAGGGCTTCACATAGGGTGCCACCGCTTCATATTGCACGGGCCTGCGCACAACCCGCGCGGCGGTTTCCAGCATAAGCTCGACCCAGCCCGCCTCGAATGTCCCCGCCTCTCCCATATTCTTGAGCTGCTCGAATCTTGTTGTCAGTCGCTCGACGTCCTTCCATTCTTCGCGCTCTGCTTCACTGAGCTTTGCCCACTGCTGCCGCGTGAGCGGCTTATACTCCATCAGAAGGTCTATCAGATGTTCGGCCTTGCTCAAATTCCACGAGTTGCCCGCCGCGGTCAGATACTCAAAAGGCTGGCCGTTCGTTGCCTCGGAGAAATCGGCGCACTCCTCGGAGAATCTTGCGGTCAGCTTCGCCTGGATGAGTCTCATCAGGACGCGCGGCACATCTTTGCCTTTTAGATTCCTCCTCATCGCGGCCATAGTCTCGGCAAATGTCGCCCTCTCCTCGTACAGCTCCTTTACCTGCTCCCGATACCCCTCAACCTTCACACCGATTGCCGCCAGACCTTCTTCATATAACCCGACGATCTGATCGTCTGCCAGCGCAATGTTGAATATCCGAAGATCGTCCATCAGGCCCTGGAAGAACTCGCTTCTGCCTGAGTGCGATCCGATGAAGGCATCGGCACCACCTCCGGAGACAATCCTTCCGGGCTTTGTCTTGGAGTTCATTTCAAGGCCGTCCAGATAGACTCGCATCGTATGGCCGTCGAATGTCCCCGCCACATGGTGCCATTGAAGATCTGTCAGCAGCGCCGGGCTTACCCTGGCATCCAGCTCCTCGTAACCCGAGCCAACCACGTTCAGCCCCAGCGACAATATCCGACCGCTATTCTGAAATGAAAAGAGAATCCGCTTCTCGCCGTCTTCCTTGCGAAATATCTCTCGATAACCGGAAAGCTCTCTTGGACTGACCCACGCGGATATAGTGATTGCCGGCAGGTTTCTGAATGCCTCATTGGCCTTTATGCGGATCGCCTGCTGCCCGTCGAGGCGTGCTGCCGCTGCGAAGACACCGTCTTGGAGCGAGACATCGCCGCGGACAGTTGCGTCAAGGGCCGTTCGCGCAGAATTCCTCAGCATCCCGTCTGCGAGATCATCGAACGTCCAACGCCCGATCAATCCCCCCCGGGCGCAATCGTCGATCTCAATTCCGGAGGCAAGTGCAGCAACAGTTGAAGCAATACACAGGGACAAAGGAACAAAGGCACATAGGCAGAGAGGCACTAAGGCACTTTGTGCCTTTGCCACTTTGTGCCTTTGTGCCCTTACTCTCGTCTTCATTGGCAAGACTCCCGACAATTATCGTCAGACGTATTATAACAAGATCAAACATCAAAGGTCAAAAATCAAAATAGCGGAATCCGCCTTCGGTGGATGACTTCCTCATTCTTGCATCCCTCGACTTCGCTCGGGACAAGCTTTTCATTTTTCATTTTGGATTTTTCGTTTCCTTGCCCCATTCGGTGTTCGGTTCGGGGCCCATCTCAAGAATCAGCTCTCCGCCCTTGAGCAGTTCGCTCGCCGGAAACCAGAAGGTCTCGAGCTTCTTTCCGTTGAGCTGGGCGTCCTGCACATACATATTCCTGCGAGAGGCGTTTCGAGCTTCAATCGTAAACGTCACGCCTCGACTGAAGCGGCCGCCCAGATGGATGACTGTCTTTTCATACAGCGGACTGCCTATTTCATAGATCGGCTCTACCCTGCAGGCACCATCGGTCTGAAAAAGTCCGAGCGCGGCCATGACGAACCAGGCACTCATTTGTCCCTGGTCTTCGTCGCCGAGATAGGCATTGGCCAACCCGTTGCCGTAGTAGCGCTGCATGATGGCGCGGCTCCACTTCTGTGTCAGCCACGGACGCTGGACCCAATTGAAAAGCCAGGCGAAATGCATGGACTGCTGATTACCCTGCATGATGGGGTAGTCCCAGTATTGGTCCCGGGGCGCATTGAAACGCCACTTGTACGACTCCTCAAAGCCCCACTTGAGCCTCTTGCGAAAGCGGTCGACGCCGATCGCTCTGGCCAGACCCGGCACATCCTGGGGGACAAAGAAGGTCAGTTGCCAGGCATTGCCCTCGACATATTGCTTATTGGCGCCAGATTTGAAGGGATCGAAATCCTCCTCGAAGCGGCCGTCAGATTTGCGAAGTCGGGCAAATCCAGTTTCCGGGTCGATTGCATTGCGCCACCACGTTGAGCGGTCGAGGAATTCTTCGTATTCCTTGTTCTTTCCGAGTGCCTTGGCGAGTTGCGCGACGGCCCAGTCGTCGTAGGCATATTCGAGCGTGTTGGAAAAACGTCCCTTGTCGGAGGGTACGTACCTGTGTTCCAGGTATGCCTTCAGGTCACGGTTTCCCGCCAGGCCGTCTCCGATTCTTTCCGGCATGGTCGTCTGCATTTTGCGCACCGCCTCGAAGGCCATCTCGGCATCGAAGTCGCGAATGCCCATCTGATAGGCCCCTACTATCAGCGGTATCTCGTGCTCGGCGACCATCACCGGGATATACTCCATGCCTGCGGGCCCTTTGGCGAGCCAGCCGAGGGCGTCGTACATCGCCAACTGTGATTTGACCCAGCGGCTCGACCACTCCGGCGCGACGAGGTGCCAGAGCTGATTGAGATTCCAGAAGGTGTTCCAGAAGGCATCGCATCCGAGCGCGACCTCATCCGCATTCTTCAACTGTCGCACCTTCTCCGTGCCATCCACCCACTGGCCATTGACATCGCTCCAGATGCTGCGGCAGAACGACCGGTAAAGGTTGTTGTAGAAGCGAACCTTCTGGCGGCGATCGCAAGTGTGAATCTCGATGCGCCCCAGCAGCTCATTCCAGGCCTTCATGTGATTGATGCGCACGGCATCGAAGTTCCATCCGAAACGCTCGGTCACTTCACCGGTCAGGTTGAGGGCGGCATTTTCAATACTCACAAGGGAGATACCGACTCGTGCCTGAACGACAGGATTGCCGCCGGTGTCGAACCCGGCCAATGCACCGGCGTCCTTGACAGCACCGGCCTCGAGAGAGTCGGCGCCCGATCTGACCTCGTCGTCTTGCCATACCCCGAAGCTTGCGATGGGCTGGTCGAACT
>CAZLTY010000040.1:0-24690 GCA_964562575.1 uncultured Pirellulales bacterium | reverse complement strand
CCAGTCGCAAAACAAGCCGCTCGAAGCCAGATCGGGTTCTCCGACAGGCTCCTAGAACTCCTTGTAGTTTCTCATCCACTCGGGCCAGGTGCTGGGTTGCACGCCGCCCGCGAGTGTCCAGCCGCCGACCTGGTTGAACGTTCGATGCCACTTGAGTTTGTACAGCTCTTTGAGCCCCACGTCTCGAGCCGACCAGTCCAGGAACATGTGATTCACTCTGCCATTACTGTGCCGGTCGATGATGTAATGCTTCATTTCGTGGGCGGCGCCGTACCATGCACCATGCTCTTGAGGAGGAGCAATCCGGTTTGAGGTCATGCTGCCGTTCTGGTAGAAGGGCCCGCCTCCACGCCACATGGCGTCGCCAAATATCGGTATCTCATTTCCGCCCTTGGCATCGGCGGTCTTCCAATTCCACTTGACCGGACGCTGTTGAATCATGTCCTGCCCGGTGCGTGAATTGAAAATCCAGCAATTTGCTCCGTAGCTGGCCTCTTCCTGCCGGCTCTCCATCCCGCCACTTCCCATGATGTAGGTCCTGTCGAAACTGCCGTAGTTGTTCATGCCAAGCGTCCGTTTTTTGGCGCTCGGGCACAGGAGGATACCCATTTTCGTCCTGTAGTAGGGCCGCAGCGCCACAATCCAGTTGCCCCGAGGCCAGCCGACGTTTCTCTGCTCCTCGCAGAAATAGCCGTCATTGTCCTGGCAATACATGCTCCATATCTGGGCCCACGAGTGCATGTTTGCCTTACAAGCGGATGATCTTGCCTGTTTCTTGACCCGCGACAGCGCCGGCATCAATATCGCCAGTAGCAGCGCGATAATTGCAATAACGACGAGCAACTCAATTAACGTGAAGCCTGTTAGATTTCGCTTTTTGGACTGGTTTGACCTCGTTGAACTGCACATATACTACCTCCCACTACTGTCAATACTGACCGTTGCTTTGTGTTCACTGAATTGTCAGATGCGCACAAAGGGCTTTGTGTTCTCCTAAAATCACACTTCACCAACAACCCATCATACACCAAGTCCGGGATTTTCGCAACACTAAAAACGCAAGAACACAAAAAATGTCATTCCGGTTGCTGCAAATGAGCACTTTTTTGCTTCCACCAGGTCCAACAGGTCCAAAAAGCGGCTACAGAGCACCTCCTCGTAGATTTTCCTTGACGCGCGACGGCCGTTTGTGGTACAAATGACTGAGGTGAAGTTTGTGCCGCCCTGAAAGCATTTTGCGAACCTTACTTTTCGGAACGGGTGAAAATGGTTGGAGTCTTGCTGTGGGGTGAGGGTACAAGCAGATACTCCGGTTGATTGAAGGCGAGGAGCGTGCGGGTGCGTCCCCACGGCTTGCTTGTGTGATAAGTCTAATATTCTGTAAGGAGGATCAAACATGTCTGAGAAACTGTTTCACTCGATTTTCTCGCTTTTGCTGCTCGGCATAGCCCTAAGCTGTACCGCCGGCGCCGGAGAGAACAATCTGGTCGGCTGGTGGAAGATGGACGATGACGCCACCGGCGTGATCACGGACTATTCGGGCAACAACCGCGACGGCTCGATCCACGGCGACCCTCAGTTTGTGCCCGGGATCGACGGCGATGCGCTGGAATTTGACGGCGACGGCGATTTTGTCGTCATAGAAGGCTACAAAGGTGTTTTCGGCGATGGGACCAATACACCGCCTTTCAGCATAGCCGTGTGGATCAGGAAGGAAGGCCCCGTTGGCGGCGACGGTGAAGTCATAGGCTGGGGCAGTACTGGAGCCGGGAACAGACTCGAATTTCGGTTCAACGCCGGCAACAGCCGATTGCGCATCGAATCGGGCGGGGGCAATATTCAGGGTGATATCGCCCTGACCACAGGCGAATGGACACACGTTGTGGTCACACTGGATGAGAATGCGACGTACACAAGTGACGAGGCCGTCAATTTCTACTTTGACGGGGTGCTCGTCAACAGGCCAAATGCCGATCCCGATCCGATCCATCCAACGGAGGGCCAAGACGTCGTGATGGGCCAGCAGTACAATCAAAGCGGAGGCAGAGTCTTTGTGGGCGCCCTTGATGACGTGCGCATCTACGACAAGGTGCTCGCGCCGGCTGAGATCCGAGATATAATAGAGCTGGGCTATCTGGCAAGCGCCCACAGTCCGGCCCCGGTCGACGGTAGCATGTATACCGACACATGGGCAACCCTAGAGTGGGGCACAGGTGGAACCTCAGTATCCCATGACCTGTACTTTGGGACGAGCTTCGAGGATGTCGGTGCAGGCGCCGAAAGCACCTTCGTGGGCAGTCTGGAAGCAGACACCCTGACGGTTGGCTTTCCAGGATTCCCGGCTCCGGAGGGTCTTGTCTCCGGGACCACCTATTACTGGCGCGTCGATGAGGTTAATGACGCCCATCCGGACAGTCCGTGGGAGGGTAAGGTGTGGAGTTTCTGGATTCCCTCGATCACTGGATTCGATCCGGCGCCTCAGGACGGCGAGGTCTTCGAGGATCCCAACGTTGATCTGTCGTGGTCTGCGGGCCTCAACGCGGTCATGCACGCCGTCTACTTCGGGACGGATGCCGCCGAGGTTGAAAACGCAGCAGGTGCGCCACCGACCCTTGGCACAGCGTTCGATCCCGGCTTGCTCGCCGCCGATACAACGTACTACTGGCGCGTGGACACATTCAACGGTGCGCAGTGGATCAAGGGGCCTCTCTGGAATCTCGCGACCAGACCCGAGGCTCCGCCTGTCGACGATCCGAACCTCGTGGTTTGGTACAAGTTCAATGAGGGAGCTGGAACAAATGTCTTTGACTGGTCGGGACACGGCAATCACGGCAAGCTCATGGGCAGCCCGCAGCAAACCGCCGGCTACGAAGACGAAGGGCTCTATCTGGGCGCCGACAACTATGTAGCCATCCAGAACTTCCACTACGACAGCGTTTCAGGAATTCGCGGAGTTACCGTCGCCGCCTGGGTCCGGACGTATACCGGAGTCAACCAGATAATCGCCTCATTTGACCGCAACGAGTACTGGCGCCTCGAGGTAAACGGCGAGGTTGCCACTCCCGGACAGGTAGGCTGGCATGTGTGGACCGACGCGGGCCAGAGCGATTACGGCAGCGTGAATCGAGTGGACGACGGGCAATGGCATCATATCTGTGGTGTCTTCGACCTTGGAAAGTCTACGATCTACATCGATAGCGAGCCTGAGCCTTCTGCAGTTTTGGGAACGAGTATTGGAGAGGGAGATACTGTTCGCTACGGTTATGTCGGGACCGGCTCGGAATCGACCTCGTTCAATGCCGATCCCAGGACACCGGAAGACTGGCTCCAGGGCGAAGTGGACGAAGTTCGTATCTACGACAGAGCCCTGACACAGGAAGAGATCGCAAATATCATGAGGACCAATCCCCTCGCAGCCTGGTCCCACCGACCTGCGGGCGGCGTGTTCGATCTCGACAGCGTTCCCAATTCACTTGCCTGGGCCCGTGGTGACAGCGCTTCTCAGCATGATGTCTACTTTGCGACCGATATTGACGCGCTAAAGAGCGCCGACGCATCCGACACGAGCGGGATCTACCGCGGACGGCAGTCAGGCACGACCTATGTACCGCCTGAAGGTTTCGACTGGGGACAAAGGTATTACTGGCGCATTGATGAGTTCAACAATGACGGTACCATAACCGAAGGTGGAATCAGAGTCATTGAAGTGACCGATTTCCTTGTCGTGGACGATTTTGAGGACTACAACGACTATCCCCCGGACGAGATATGGAGCACGTGGATAGACGGATTCGAGACCACAACGAACGGCGCTCTTGCCGGTCATCCCGACCCCATCGATCCGGCGGCGGGAAGCCACTATGTTGAGACCACAATTGTTCACAGCCGCGCCCAGTCGATGCCGGTATACTACGACAACAACCTCAAGTACTCCGACGTTACCAGAACGCTGACTCCTGCACAGGACTGGACCAGACATGGCATCGGCGTGTTGTCGCTTCGGTTTCACGGGGCTTCGGCCAATGCGGTTGAGAAACTATACGTTGCGCTCAACGGCACTGCCGTGACATATGAAGATGACCCTGCTGGAGTGCAGGCAACTGACTGGACCGAGTGGGCGATTCCACTGCAGGCGTTTGCAGATCTGGGTGTGAATCTTAACAGTGTCAACACGATTTCCATTGGCTTGGGTGATAAGAACAACGTCGTCGCGGGCGGTTCAGGTGTGATCTACATTGACGATATCAGACTGTACCGGCCGGTCTCGGAGTAAAACGAGGCTAGCCGAACGGCGGTTGATTGTGCCGTGGACATCGCTAATCTGCGTCAGATTGGGGCCTATGCCGAATGCAACCGGCATAGGCCCGTTCGTTGTATTTCTTAGGCCCTTCCACTTTGTGGTTTTGCCGCCGGCCACCTTGAATCTTGGCCGAATACTGCCCTATTGACGGCCTCAGGGGCGGAAAGTCCGGGGAGAGCCCCGAGCAACAAATGTCAGATTTTCGCTTGACAAACTCGCGCCGGTTCACTATTTAAGGCGTTTTTGGTACCGTTGCTACAAGCGTATGGGTGGATACTTCGTTGCGCTATAAGCGCATTCACGATGATAATAGTCATGGAGTAGTTGAAGATGTTACCTGTTAAGAAGACCAGCAAGAGCAAGACCCGTAGCCGCCGGAGCCATCACCGTCTCAGGGCTGTGAATTATTCGGTCTGCAAGAAATGTGATCAAGCCAAGCTGCCACACGCAGCCTGTTCGAATTGCGGTTATGTGAACCCGAGAATCACGTTGAAACTCGGCAAAGAGTCTGAATAGGGGCTTGGCGAGCATGCGAATAGCTTTAGATGCAATGGGGGGCGATGATGCCCCGGAACAGATTGTTGCCGGTGCGCTTGAGGCGATCGAGCACCTCAGCAGCGATGACGAGCTGATACTCGTCGGCTCCGAAGAGACGGTGCAGGCCCATCTGCCTCCTGCCGACTCGCGAGAAGGCAAGATCAGCGTCTTCCACGCTCCGGATGTTATCAGCATGGACGCGACACCCATTGAGAGTCTGCGGAAGAAACCCAAGAGTTCAATAGCCGTCCTGGCCAAACTGGCCAAGAGAGGCCAGGCCGATGCGGTCATCTCGGCGGGCAATACGGGCGCTTGTGTGGCGGCCTTCCAGATGCGTATGAGAAATCTGCCCGGCGTTGTACGCCCGGGAATATCGGTGGTCTTCCCGACACCCGAGGGGCCCGTAACAATATGCGACGTCGGCGCCAATATCGCCTGTAAGCCGATGAATCTATATCAGTATGGGGTGATGGCAAGCGTCTATTCGAAACATCTGCTCGGTATCAAGAACCCGAGGGTAGGGCTCATGAGTATCGGCTCGGAAGACGCCAAGGGAAACGAGGTGGTCAAGAAGACGCTCGATATGATGAAATCCGACTCGAACATGAACTTCGTGGGCAATATCGAGGGAAGGGACATTTTCAGCGGCGCCTGCGAAGTTGTTATCACCGAGGGTTTTGTCGGCAACGTAATTTTGAAACTTACCGAAAGCCTCGTTGACGGGCTATTCAGAGCTATCAGGGACGAGCTTATTGAGGAGAACCCTCAGCTTGCCATGAAATTCAAGCCTGTGATGAAGAGGATTTACACGAAGTACGACTACAGTGAGTACGGCGGTGCACTTCTGCTGGGCGTCAACGGAACGGCGGTGATCTGCCACGGCTCGAGCCAGAGCAAGATGATCAAGAACGCAATTCTCGCTTCGAAGAGATTCTACACCAAGAAGATAAACGACAGAATCGTCGACTATCTCTCAGGAACCAGCGTAGGGACAACTGATGAATAACCCACGCAACGGTCGTCCGCCCGCTTATCGTGCAATCATCACCGGTTATGGCTCGTTTGCGCCGGCCAAGACGCTGACGAATGATGAGATTGGCAAGATGGTGGACACCTCGGACGAATGGATTTCCACCCGGACTGGGATCAGAGTCCGACATATTACCTCGGACAACGAGAGCACGGCATGGCTGGCCACGGAGGCGGCAAAGAGAGCGCTGGCTCAGGCCGATCTCGATGCCGAGGAGCTTGATATTATTATAGTGGCCACGGTTACCCCGGAGATGGTTTTTCCGTCCACTGCCTCTTTCGTGCAGCGGTCCCTCGGCGCAAACAGAGCGTGGGTCTTCGATCTGGCTGCTGCCTGCAGCGGCTTTGTATACAGTCTGTCGATAGTGCAGCAGTTCATAGAGAGCGGCCACTACAAGAACGCCCTTGTGATAGGGGCTGAGACTCTGAGCAAGATTACCGACTGGACGGACCGGACAAGTTGTATACTTTTCGGCGACGGCGCCGGTGCCTTTGTGCTCGAACGAAGTGACGATGGGCGCAAGGGCATTATATACAGCACAATGCATTCGGATGCAGACCGCTGGGAGGCGTTGAACTGCCAGGCATATGGCTCGCGCCATCCGGCGAGCAGGAAGCTGGACGATCCGAAGAAGATCTTTATGCAGATTAAGGGCCGGGAGGTATATCAGCAGGCTATTCGCCGGATTATTGAGACCATAAACGAGTCCCTCGATGTCTGTGATTTGACCCTGGATGATGTTGCAATGGTCATCTCGCATCAGATGAATGCACGAATTATCGAGTCCGTTGCGAAGCGATTGGAGCTGCCTGATGAAAAGGTTTTCATAAACATCGGTGAATACGGCAACACATCTGCGGCTTCAGTGCCGATTGCCTTCGACGAGTGTGTCAGGACCGGCAAGATAAAACGAGGCGATATTGTTGTCTTGGTGGTTTTTGGCGCCGGCTTAACTTGGGGAGCAAATGTGCTTGAATTCTGATTGTTCGTGGCGCATCGTGCTTATTGCGACAGATTCTGGATCAGTCGCCATACAGCACATAGCGCGCAATGCGAGATATGACATATGACAGGCGAAATACAGATTACGAGAAACGAATTATGAAGACTGCTTTTCTATTTCCGGGTCAAGGCGCTCAAGTCGTTGGAATGGGCGCTGAAATCGCCCAGGCATTTCCCGTGGCGGCGGAAATCTTCGAGAGAGCGAACGATATCACCGGTCTGGATCTGAGCGGGATCTGTTTCGAGGGCCCTGCCGAGCAACTGAACAGCACGACGATTTCACAACCGGCGATTTTCGTCACTTCGGCGGCGATATTGGAGGTTCTTCGGACAGAGGCGGCGACCAGCGGCATACATGCCGACGTAACGGCGGGACTCAGCCTTGGGGAGTACACAGCTCTGTATGCAGCAGGGGCAATCAGTTTCGCCGATGCCCTCGTTCTCGTGCAGAAACGCGGCCGGGCGATGCAGGCGGCGGCGGACTCGGGCCAAGGCGGGATGGTCAGTGTAATCGGCCTTGATGCCGAAACGGTCCGCAGGCTCTGCGCCGACGCGAGCCAAGGCGAGCTTCTTGTACCGGTCAATTTCAACTGTCCCGGTCAGATCGTGATCAGCGGCACCGCGGCTGCTTGTGAGCGGGCCGAATCGATGGCGGAGAGGTACGGCGCTGTCAAGGCCATACGCCTGGAGGTTGCCGGGGCCTTTCACACCAAGATGATGTCCACGGCTGCCGAGGACCTCACTGAAGCACTGTCCAAGTGCAAGATCGGCAAGCCTTCGCAAACGCAGACTATTGCCAACATCAACGCCGAGCATTACCAGAGCAGCGAGGCGATTGCCGATGGTCTGACAAAGCAGTTGACTTGTCCGATCCTGTGGCAGCAGTGCATGGAGCGGCTGTTGGCAGACGGGTTCGAAGAGTTTTATGAGATCGGGCCGGGCAGGGTTCTAACAGGTCTGATGCGAAGAATCCATAGGAAAACAAGAGTCGTCAACGTGAGCAGTTTGCACGCATTGAAGGAATTGTTGGAGCGGGTCCCGAACCAGATTCGGGGCTGAGCGGTATTTTAGTGTCTTTCGGAATCAGTTTTGGAGATATCAAGGATGGCGGACAAAAGACTGGCCATTGTTACCGGCGCTGCCAGAGGGATAGGCCGGGCGATCGTACTTGAATTGCTTGAGCAGGATCGTATCGTTGCGGGGCTCGACATAAATGCCGAGCAGCTTTGCGAACTCGAGAAGGTTGTCGCCGAAGCGGGCCAGACGGTTGTGACAAAGTGTGTGGACATAACCAAATCCGATGAACTCGCAACCGTTCTGGAGACCCTGGCGAGCGAACACGGTGGGATCGGGATATTAGTGAACAATGCCGGCATCACGCGGGACAAGCTGATGATGCAGATGAAAGACGAAGATTTTGACAGTGTCATCAACGTCAATCTGCGGGCTGCTTTCATGGCGACTACCTTTGCGCTTCGCTCGATGGTCAGAAATAAATTCGGGCGGATCATAAATATGAGTTCGGTGGCCGGAGTCATGGGCCAGGCCGGATCGAGCAATTATGCCGCCAGCAAGGCCGCTCTTATCGGCATGACCAAGTCCGTCGCGCGGGAAGTCGGCAAGAAGAACGTTACCGCCAATTGCATCGCGCCGGGATTTATTATGACCGAGATGACCGCTGTGCTGCCGGACGCCGTTAAGGATGCCGCAAAGCAGATAATTCCCGTACGGAGGTTCGGCCAGGTTCAAGACGTTGCCAAGGCGGCGGCGTTCCTCGCGAGTGACCAGGCGGGCTACATAACCGGCCAGGTGCTGTGTGTGGATGGCGGGATGGCGATGTAAAAAAAATAAAAAAATGTTTGTGGGTGGCTGTTTTTGTCGGTAACATAGCCCGCCGCAATGAATTGCCAAGATTGCCCTTGCGGCTGGCTCTATTGATGAAAACCATTTGAAAATAAGATTGTGAGATAGATTCCTGATGTTATTAGGGAGGACTAACAAGTGAGTACTGAAAGCGTAGATATTCAGGCGATTGAAAAGAGAGTAGTAGAAATCATAAGTGAGCAGATGGGCGCCGACAAGGCTGAAATCACGCGAGAGACCTCATTTATCAATGACTTGAATGCCGATTCACTGGATACTGTAGAACTGGTGATGGAATTTGAGGACGAATTTGATTTGAGCATTCCGGATGAAGAGGCCGAGAAGATTCAGACGGTCGGTGCCGCGATTGATTACATTGCCACTGTAGCGCAATCCAAGAGCCAAGAGTAGCGAACAAGTTTGACATGAGCAAAAGGCGAGTTGTTATTACAGGCCTGGGTTGTGTTACTTCCTTAGCCGAGTCTGCGCACGAGCTTTTCGCAGCGTTGTGCGAAGGCAAGAGCGGCATTTCCGCCATCGAATCGTTCGACACGAGCGCGTATCCAGTGCGTTTCGGAGGCGAGGCGAAAAACTTCGATGTCACCAAGTACGTCGACCGTCGCGAGAGCAAGCGGATGGACCGCTTTACTCAGCTCGCCATGGCCGCCGCGGACCAGGCTGTCACCGACAGCGGGCTGGACTTCTCCGAGGCGGATGTGTTCCGCGCCGGCGTTGTCATAGGCACGGGCATTGGCGGCATAAAGGAAATCGAAGACCAGCATGTCAGGCTGATTGACAAGGGCCCGGGCAAGGTCTCGCCTTTCTGCGTGCCGCGGCTCATGGCCAACGCCGGCAGCGGCAATGTCGCAATTCGCTACGGGCTGCGCGGTCCCAATTTCTGCGTATCGAGCGCCTGTGCCTCGGGCAATCACGCCATCGGCGAAGCCTTTGCGAACATCCTCGCCGGACGCAGTGACATCATGATCGCCGGCGGCGCCGAGGCGGCTGTCACTCCTGTCGGGCTGGCCTCGTTTTGTGCCGCCCGCTCGCTCAGTACGCGAAACGACGACCCTCCGGCCGCTTCCAGGCCCTTCGACAAGAACAGAGACGGTTTTGTTCTTTCCGAGGGCGCCGGCATCCTGATCCTGGAAGAGCAAAGCCATGCCACAAAACGCGGCGCAAACATCTATGCCGAGTTGCTCGGTTATGGCGCAACCGATGACGGCTACCACATTACGGCGCCGCTACCCGATGGCGCCGGCGCAGCAACAACGATGAAGCTGGCCCTCGCCGACGCCGGCCTGTCACCGAACGAGATAGATTACATCAATGCACATGGGACCGGCACCGAACTCAACGACTTCGCCGAAAGCTCAGCTATCAGATCCGTCTTCGGCGAGTACGCAAGCAAGATCCCGGTCAGTTCGACCAAGAGCTGCATCGGCCATCTTCTCGGTGCCAGCGGTGCGGTCGAGCTTATCGTTTGCATAAAGGCCATCAACGAATCGGTCATCCCACCGACGATAAACCTTCAAGACCCGGACCCGAAATGCGGGCCCGATATGGACTTTGTCCCGCTTCAAGCCCGTAAGACCAAGGTCAATAGCGCCCTGAGCAATTCTTTCGGCTTCGGCGGCCACAATGCCTGCCTGGTTGTGGGAAAGCTGTAGATTCGCTTGATATCATCTCGATCTTCAGTTATTGTCTTGCTAAAATGCGCCGCTTAGTGGACCGCGGCTGTGACTGATTCGGCGATAACATGAACATGCCATTGGCTATCATACTTCTTCTCGCAGGGCTCGTAATCCTCTGGAAGTGCGCTGATCTTCTGGTCGCCGGGGCCGTCAGCCTGGCCGTGTTGCTGGGCGTCAGCCCCCTGGTTGTGGGCCTGACCATTGTCGCGATGGGGACCTCGGCGCCCGAGGTCGCCGCGAGTATCGCCGGAGTCTTCCGAGAGAACGGCGGAGACTTGGCCCTCGGCAATGTTTTCGGCTCCAACATCGCCAATTTGGCCCTCGTCGGCGGCGTGATCGCCATCATTAGCCCCCTGCTGGTCCAGAAGCAAACCCTCCGCCGGGAAGTCCCTGTCATGCTCCTTGTCATTCTGCTGCTTTGCCCCTTCCTGCACGATGCTCGGATAAGCAGGCCTGAGGCTGCTATACTGCTGGTCATCTTCGCCGGACTGATCTTCCTGACGGTTCACATGGCCCGGCGCGAGTCCCGAAGCCGGATCAGTGAAGAAGACCTCGGCGTGGAGATTGACACCAAGCATGTCAAGAAGAACGTAGTTTACATCGTCATCGGACTGGTCGGGCTCGCACTCGGCGCCGATATGGCGGTCCGAGGCGCTGTCTTCATAGGTGCGGCGATTGGCCTCAGTAAGGCCGTGATCGCCCTGACGATCATCGCGTTCGGCACCTCGCTGCCCGAGCTTGTAACCTGTGTCGTAGCAACCTTGAAGGGCCATCACGATATCTCCGTGGGCAACCTTGTCGGCTCGAACATCTTCAACACCCTGCTGGTCACGGGCACTGCAGGCCTGATCAAGCCGTTCGAGTTGTCTGAGGCACGACTGGCCGGTGGAATCGACTACTGGATCGTCGTCCTCGTCAGCGTCGCCTTCGCCCTGACGGCAATCCTCGGCAGACGCAAGATAGGCCGCCCCGCCGGAACCGCCCTGCTTTGCATATACATCGGTTATCTGATCTACCTGTTTTCCATCTGACCCACCGCCCTGCCCAACAAGCGGACTATTCGCAAGCTGCAAATTGGCCTTGAATTGGCTTTGGTTTTCCACTCCGATTGACCGCCGAGCCCGCTCCAGACCGCAGAGCAAACAGGGCCTCTAGTTCCGTGATCCGTAGCCAATCTACCCTATGTTAGCTTCTACACATCACAGACCTCTGCGCCCTCGGCGTTCTCGGCGGCAAAACAACCGAACCGTAGCGAGTATTTTCGCCGCAAGTGCCTATGCTGGAACAAATAAGAAATTTTCAGACTTTTCTATTTTTGCCCCGAGGTTCGCACAAGTTTTGAACAAGAATTGCTCGATTCTCGCTGTTTGACACTCGATTCTGGTGACCATCCCGTCGCCGGAAAAAGCCGCATATTCTACCCACCTTAACACCCAACCTGTCAATCCTCATGAGGACTTGCCATTCCTGCGAAAGCAGGAATCCATGCATGTCGAGAGTCTGGATTCTGCACCGGGCCTGCCCTGAGCATGCCGAATGGGTGCAGAATGACAACGCAGCAAATCCTCTGTTACCGACTGGCAGTTGTCCTGCTTTGAACTTGCAGATTATTTGCAAAATGGTCGATAAGACGGTAAGGTTGTTGTCAAAGGGGCTTGATATGGCAAGGTGAGGGGTGAAAGAGCAAGAGGAACTCAATGGTCAGCTTAATAGACAATAATCGCAAAGCACTGATCCGGTTGTGTCCGGCCCATCACGTTGAACAACTCGACGTATTCGGCTCGGTCGCGACGGGCGATGTTGGCAGTTCCAGCGATATCGATTTCTTCGCGGACTTTGGCGGCAAATAGCAGCAATAAAGTGGTAGTGGGCAAACGATCCTGTTCAATTAGAGGGGAATCTTGAATGGATGCCGAAAAGCAAAGACAAGTGTGGACTCCCATCGAGTTCTCGGAAAAATGGTCGCAGGCAGCAACAGCAAAGTTCGATGACTTGGCGCCAAGTTGGTACAAGAGAAGAGAAACCCTGATCGAAGGAGACGATGATTATAAGGAGTTCCTGGAGCGGCTGAAAAGGGAACATGCCATCGAAACCGGGATTGTTGAGAAGCTGTACGATCTGAGCGAGGGGATCACGGAAACATTCATTAAGGACGGATTCGTTGAAACCTACATCGGGCACGACGACACTAATATTGCACCGGGCCAGTTGATGGCCTATCTTGCCGACCATTTCGAGGCACTGAATTTCGTTTTTGCAGTTGTTCAGAGCGATCGCGAATTGTCGATTGGCTTCGTCAAAGAATTGCACGCCCTCCTAACGAAACACCAAAAGACCACTACCGCCGTGAATGGCCGTGGCAAAACCGTCCAAATTCCACTGATGAAAGGTGAATTCAAAAAACACCCCAACAATCCTCGGAGAGAGGATGGAACGCTGTGCCTGTATTGCCCCCCCGAACAGACGGACTCTGAGATGGAGAGGCTGCTCAACATCTATGAGGAGCTGGAGGCCTTCCTAATAACTCCGTTCTATACATCAGAAACGAATCACATTGTCATCTCGGCCTGGTTTCACCATGCGTTTACACAAATTCATCCATTTCAGGATGGAAACGGAAGAATGGCAAGGTTGTTGTCCAGCTTGATATGGATCAAAGCGGGGCTCTTCCCTTTAACGGTAAAACGAACTGCCAAGAGCGCCTATATTGGGGCTCTGGAGCAAGCAGATGCAGGTGATCCAAGTCAGTTAGTAGCGTTCTTCAGCGAAGCACAAAGCAAGAGCATCGACAATTTCCTTAACTACAAAAGGCAAGTTGAGCCGGCAGCCACTCTTGGGGAAGTTGCGGCTGTGTTTGGTGAGAAAGTAGCCGAGTTGAAGACGAAACAAGAAGAGAAGAGGCAAGAGCTGCTCATCGCCAACAGGCAAAGATTGTTCGAAAAGACATTTGAACTGTTTGGCAACTTAAGAGAAGAGTTGGTGGGAGCACTTAGCGTAAGAGGTGTCGAGATATCCTTGAAAAGTGTGGGGCCTGATGATGAAAACGCACATTGGTATGCGAAACAGATTATCGATTATGCAAAGAACCACAAGTACTATTTCAACAAACTGTTGCCCAGGTTCTGGTTCCGCCTTGTTTTCTTTATAACGAAGGACAAACGTTATGATTTGATAGTGACTGTTCATCATTCCGGTTATGACGACTCGGTAATGGCTGTCGGCGCGTTTCTTGAGTTCTTTGATGAGAAGCTGGTAGATGAGTGGAAGCATACAGATTATGCCAGTTCAATACCAATAGACATGGAACCATACAAGGTCTCATTGGAGGAAATTACGTCGAAGATGCTGGAGAACATCGAGTGCTATATTCTGGATGTCGTCAAGATTGGGTTGACAGTCATAACCAGTGAGATCGGATGATCCTCTCAAACTGCGTGAGAAAGTTGGCTTTGGAAAAGGCCGATGCCGAGTTGTTGGCAATGGGTGTCAGGCTCGTCGGTCCCTGCTTGCGAGGAACAACATCTATGCGCGACTACGAACTCGGAAATGCCCCCTCCACCAGGGGCATCGGCGTTAGCATCCGTGGCAACCAGGAACTCAAAGCACATTCAACTCCGAAGTCGTCAGAAAATTCGAGCCCTGACAGTCGCGACTATCATCGCAGAGACGGGTGGGTTACCGTAGAAATTATTCGAGAGCGACTTCGGTCCTGGCCGCCACGATGCTGTCTGGTCCGCGTGGAAGTGATGCTCCGCCGGGCTGCCAGTAAGCCCCCTTCCCAAAAAAAGAACGCCGGGCTGGAGATAGACAGGGAAATAGGTAGACGTTCCTGTTAGACACTGATGAACTCGATACAACTTTGCGCCGCAAATATTCCTAACCGCCCCGCCGCTCGCAAACCACGTGGATTGCAAGGAGCAGGCCGCCGGCCAGAACAAGCCAATTGCCAAATCGACTGAAGATCGTCCGCCCGTTGTAGACTGGGACCTCAGCAACAAGCAGGCCCGCCCCGTCCTTGAAATGGTCGCTTACGGCCAGCATCCTGCCGGTCGGAGAAATGATCGCGCTGATACCGTTGGAGGCGGCGCGGACGATGGCATAACGTGATTCGATGGCCCTGTGGATCGAGTTCTGGAAGTGTGCGTTGCGCACTTGAGCCCAGTCATTGGTCGGCACTACCACAATGCCCGTGGATCTAGTGCCGTATCGACGGGAAATGTCCGTGTAGTTGTCGTCCTGGCAGATCATCGCTCCTACCGAGACCCTGTCGATGGCGATGAAAGTGGGTGCGCCCGTTCCTGCTGGGTTGCTTTCGAACGGTGTCAGGTGGGCCTTGGCGTATCGACCCAGGATTTGACCCGAAGGTCCGATGAAGGCCACACGGTTCTCGTTGCTCTTCGTGTCAAGGTAGCCCACGGCAAGATAGACGTTGTGTTGACGGGACATCTCCACGAACCGAGCGAAGGGGGCTCGCCCCGGATCGTCATGCTCCACGAAAGCCGTCTCGGGCGCGACTACGAGCCTCGCTCCCTGGCGGGCCGCTGCCGCCACAGGCTCGGCGTAAAGCCTGTCGAAGGCACCGGACGTTCCCATGCCCCGCTCCTCCTCGGAAAGTGCCCATCCGATGGCGGCCACTCTCAGGCTTCCGGAAGGCTTGCGAGAGAGAATCGTCATATCGGCCACCACCACGACAGCAACCACTCCAGCCAACGCCAAGACCGATGCGATCCGCTGTCGCCGGCTCAGAACTGCATTAACCGCAAGTGCCTGGATCGTGCCAAGGATGAACATCAGTCCCGCCATCCCCGTGACGCAGGTGAGCGCAATCACAGATGGGTACCACGACCAGCAGCGAACAAACGACTGAGCCGTCCCCCACGTGGGCAAGACTGTCACGACAATCCAGTCGAATACGGCCAGCAGCGCGCCAAAAGCGAAACAGCCCCGAATGCCCGTCGGACGAACCACCGACCAGGAGACTGCGACCAGGACCATCAGCGAGACGACGAAATATGCGACCAGGATCAGGCTTATCGCAGGCGGAAGCTGCAACCACAACAACTGCGGACCGACAAAGCTCAGACCCATCAGCAACCCGGTATGCAGGCACTCGCGCCACCGGCGAATTTGCCGCAACGCCACGAGCAGCGGGACAAACGCAAGCATTTGAACAGGAGCCACGACCGGGAAAATCCCGGACACCGTCAGCAAAGTACCGCTGAGGAAACCAGCGACGGGGGGCGTCGATTTCTTCGGCCATGTCGGCCTGGTTTTTTCGTCGATCACTCCTGCTCCTTGAGCCGACTTTGCATCTTCTTGAACATCTTCGGCATACTCTGCTTGCTCAGAGCGTCGGCAATCCATCCTGTGCCGAACGGGATCTTCCCGGGATCGGTGAACACTCGATAATAGGCCAATACATGACCATCCTTGTCTGGAAAATCCTCGATGATCCATTGCCCGTAGCTGTCTACTACCGTCTCTTTGGATTTGAGTTCGGGCCACGGGAGTTTCTTCCAGAAGAGTTGATACCTGTTGTCCTGATGCTTCGCCCGAAACTTCAGCCGGTATCTCTTTACTATACCCAGCGGCAGTCGAAGTTTGTAATCGACGACTGTCCCTTCGTCGCTGGAGCTTCCAACCGTGATCTCACTGACGTTGGGCATGAACTTCGGATAGCTCTTGAAGTCGGCCAGAAGACTGGAGACCTGCTCCACCGTCCCCTCGATCAGACCTATCGCATCGTATTCCTGCGAGTTCTTCTCGAAGTCCCCTACTTTGTGAACAGTGATCTTGCCTTTGACAATCGATCTCTTGTGCTTGTCAAACAGCCTGTCTCTGTCGGCTCGATTTCTCGCTTCTACATAAGCTGCATCCATGAGAATATAGTCGCCCGAATCCTGAAGTTTCGCGGCGCGAATCGGATCGAGCTTCTTCAAAACGGCTCGCTCTTCCAAAGCGGAATCCGCATCTCCGTCGGCCTGGGTCGCGAGCGCCCTGTTATGGTAGAAGACAAACCGGTCCGGATTGGCTCCCCATTTCTTATTTATGCAGAACGTGAATTCCCCGGCAGCCTCCTTGAATTTCTGTCTCTTCGCCAGCGCTGCGCCGAGATTGATACGAGCGAAGTAGTAGTCGCCGTTCAGTTCGAGGGATTTGTTGAAAGCCCAGATCGCCTCGTCGTACCTGCCGTCGCGGTAAAGAGCATTGCCGCTCAAATACAAATCGTATGCAGTCCCAGATTTGTTCGCCTCCGTAGCTCCCGTGTTGCCAACTGCACCGCCAGACAAAAGAAGGCAAAACACCAGGACAAGAATTCGAAGAGTTTTCACGCTAACCTCCATTTTGCCAGGATCGTCTTCTCTCGTCAAAAAGTTGCCGCCAGTACTACCGATGCTACTTCTTCAGATTGTCTGTCAGCTTGGCCGAGCCGGGAGCAATGTCCAGCCGGCCGCTGAAGATATTGTTGACTATGAAATTGCCCTCGCCTTTCTCAACTACGAGGGCGCGCGTTTGGGCCGGCTCTCTGCGCCTCTCGCGGACCACACAGCCTGAGACAATCGTATCCCGCACATCATCCATCAAAATGCCGCAATTGTCGCAGTCAAAGACGCTGCAGTTGGATATGTTGAAATCCCTGCATCTTTCCAGAATAAGGCCGGCCTGTTTTCGCCACACGCTGTCAATTTGCAGCCCGGTGACAATTGTCTTGTCGCAATCGCGAAAGACCAGACCGCGGTTGGCGCTGGCGCCGTCGCCGTAGTGGTAACGTGGATTGCGGTCGAACACGTTCTGGCCGATCACAACGCTCGATGAGCCCTCGATGAGGAGGTCATGCGCATAGCCCTTCCAGAGCGTGTTGCCGACGATTGTAACACCGCGAACCTTGCGAAGATGCACGTTGGTCCCAACGTCACTGAGAATGTTGCCAGTGATAGCTATGTTGCCGCCGCGCAATTCACCCTTCGCGTAAGAAGCCCGGGGTTGGCCCTCGCCGATAATGCGAATGTTTGCCGAGTCGGGCGCTTCGTGGCTATGCTGAATCGTGCAGCCGGTTATGGCAATCTCTCCGATGGAACCGCCCGTTGAGTCGATAAGCACGTTCGCAGTCGGTGCGGTTGTTTTTCCCATATTGCCTTCAATATCACAGTTGCCGATCTGCAGGTTCCTCACATCACCACCGCGCTGGACGATCCCTCCGCCGTCGTTATAGCTTATATGGCAATTGGCGATATTTATCTGATGCAGATTCAGGTGGTCGAGATATACTCCAACTCCACGATTCTCATAAATGTGACAATCGGAGATGATGACGTTGCGGTTGCGTTTTGTCAGGTGGATTCCGTGCAGGGCTTTGCGAATCAGCAGCTTTGAGAAAGTCGCCTTCATCGTGCCGGAGGCCTCAATCCCGCACGCCAGAGGAGCGGTTCCGACAATCTCCAGCCCGCTAACAATCGGCATGCGCTGGTTGAGCCGGACGTTTTGATCGACAGTGCTCGGGCTGGCAGTCCCCTCGTGCGTGCCGACCAGCTTCAACGCCGGGCCGGGCCCGGCCATGATGATCGTTGCCGTGCCCGAACCCATTATCGAAAGAGGTCCAAAGCGATCCAGATCCGCCACTACGGTCTTTGTAAAACGATACCTCCCGCGCCTAACGTGGATGTCGCCTGGCCCTGAGTCGATCGCCCGCTGGAATGCCCCGCTGTCATCCGCTTTGCCGTCTCCGACAGCACCGAAATCGCACACGCTGACTCCCAGGGCCTGAGAATCGGTTTGCCCGTGGACGGTCAATGCAGATAGCAACAATGTCACGACCATACCCATCAGGGCGAATGAATTCCTTGTTCTCATACGTTCTCTCCCGGTGCTCATTTGCAGTTTTCGAGTTCTCTGAGCTGTTCTACGAGGAATCGGCGCATCGCCACGACCGTGGCGCCGGCGCGCATCAGCGTCACGCCGTCTTCGACCGAGGCGACGCCGCCAGATGCCTTTATCCCGAGACTGTCACCGATTACTGATTTTATCAGGCCAACGGCATGAACCGTCGCCCGCCCCGGGCCGAATCCGGTGCAGGTCTTTACGAAATCGGCGCCACAGTCGGCGACCAGTTTTGCAGCGGTGACAATCTCCGAGTCAGTCAGGGTCCCTATCTCAATTATCACCTTGAACGGCACCGCAGAAGGCTTGGCCACCGCCATCACCGCGGAGATGTCCGCCGAGACTCGGTTGTAATCGCCCGCATGAAAAGCGGAAATATTCATCACCATATCCAGGTCGGTAGCCCCCCGCTTCAACCCTTGCTCAGCCTCCGTGCACTTGACGAGCGTAGTCACGCCGCCGCAGGGGAAACCTACGGGAATCTGAGCGCGCACGTTTGTACCTTTCAACGTATCGACTAGAATGCCGAGATGCTGAGGAAACGCCACGACGGCACGGAATCCGTATGTTTTCGCCTCCTCGCAAGCTGCACGAACGTCATCTTCCGTCGCGGTAATGGTGAGTGCCTCGGAATAATCGATGACCGATACGAGGTTTCTGATCTCCTGGTCTGTCACACCGTACATGTTTATGCCTCCCATCTTTCACCAGGCCAGCTACTGATCCTGCGGTGTCCATACAGGGAACCGTGGTCGTCTCAGGCAAAGTGCTGCTTCATCGCGCCCAAGAGTGCCACGTAGATCGGATTGCAGAAATCCGCTATTGCGCTGTCGTTCGCCGACTCGTATGTGGATTGCCATTCGACAAAGGTCGTATCGTTCTCAGTTACCGGCGAAACGGCGACGCTGCCGACATAATTGGTGACCGTACCCTTGGCGAGGGGATCGGGACCGTCATCGATGCTGTACGAGAACGTATGGTTGTTCTCGTCCAGAGTGAGCAGGGTCTCGTGAAAAACGTCATTGATAATGCGCTTGGCGCCAATCTCATCGCCCTTGAGATCGCCCTTGACCTTCACACCTGTAACAACGCCGGCCGCCCACCCGAGATCGTGGAAGTTGCATATGGTCTGCCACACCTTCTCGCATGGCGCGTCGATTACTATGGAGTTATAGCATTTGCCCATCGTTTTCTCCTTTCAACGTGTTCAATCAACATATTGCGCTCGCCTATGGTACCAAACGCAAGGCCAGGAAGCGAGCGATTAAGCAGAACTTTTGTAATACTTTAGCGAAGTGAAGCATTTCGCTAAAGCGGTTCAGGGTTCACAGTTCCAGGTTCACAGTTGATCGAAGAAACTAGTTTTACCAGCCACCAACCCTGAACCAAGCCCCCGCGGCGCTTGAGCGGGGCCAGCCGTGAACCTTCTAACCCGGAACCAACACTTTTGCCGCAGACGGCTAAAGTGTTACGAACCTTTCAGGCCGTCTGCGGTGATTTTAGAACCACCCCAACAGCTTCCAGGGCTGCGACATACCGCACGAGGCATCACAATGCTTGCGTGATGATTCGGCCGTCCGATTCGGAGCCACAGATCGCGCACCTTGTCACTCGTTAACGAGAAGTCTACACTACCGTAGCGGGACTTTCGAGAAGAAGACTGACGATGATCCGTGGCGGGCGAATGCCTGTTGCAGGCAGTTGTACTACGAGAAAAGCCCCCGGACTGGGTCCGAGGGCCAGGTTCGCAATCGGAGCCGGCTTGCTACTTATACTGCTTCTCTATTACCTGTGCTCCCTCCGGGATTTCGAACTCGAAAATTCCTTCCGGCAAAGGCAGATCATAATGGATTTCGTCGAAACTTTGACCAATTTGCCAAGGCTGTGGTTGACCGCTAACCTTCATGTTCATGGACATCGGTAGTTTTGTTTCCGGGTCGACCTCAGACTCAAATGTAGTCTTGTCAGTCTCAATTACCAACAGGATAACTTCCTTTGCTCTGTCAGGATCATACACAAAGTCAATCCGAACCTCAGTATCAAGAGATTTGGCCACCTCGAACATATCTTCTATGAACCGCCCAAAGCGAACGTCCGAACGTAGATCGTGTCCTCCAATCAGGTGACTCACTTTGTTTGCCTGTTTATCGTACGTGTATGCTTCATTTGGTGATGCCACTATCGTCATTTGCGGGAAGTCTACATAGAAATGGTCGTGTTCTCCAGTTTCCGGGTCTACGGCCATCCACATTTCAATTTGCCCGCCGTCAAACGTTGTCCCCAAAAGGTGAATGGTAGTTATCTTTTGCATTGCCTCAATGGTTTGCTCAATTGCATAAGCTGTGGGAGTTGATCTATCCCAAAGACCTATTACCAACACGGCAGCTAATATTATCACCGCGGAGGCCGCTAATTGTGCTTTTCGGTTTCTCATGATCGTTCTCCAAATATCAGGCTCAGTTCGAGCCAGTGTCGTCTTCTTCAATTCTTCTTGCGCTTCTAAAGCGTCGTCGAGAGTCCTCTTATCCATGTCCCCGGTCGCGTTGACGTTGAGAACACGGAAATCCCTGATTAGCTTTTCTATGTTGTTCGCTAATCTCATTATTCAGCCTCACTGTTCAACAGGCGCCGCAGCTTGTTCAGGCCGTACCGGTATCGACTCTGGATTGTGCCGATCGGGAGCTGCTGTGATGCAGCTATCTGTCTGAATGTTCTTCCGCCCTGCAGGTGCAGAATAATAACCTCTCGCTGTTCGTATGGAAGCTCGGCTATCGCACCTCTCAACCGCAGCAACTGTTCTGTGGATATCACATTCTGATCCGGCGCAGCGAGAAATGACGCTGTCGAATCAGCTTCGCTCAGGGCGGCCGGGGCCCGCAGCTTCGCTCGATTCCTGTCACGCGAGAGGTTCGCTGTGCAGGTCAGCAAATAGCCCTTGAGGCTGCCCGTCAACTGGAACTTATCGGCGGATTGGACAAACGAGACGAACACATCATGCACGACATCCTCGGCCGCATTGACGTCATGCAGGAGCGCCATTGCCAACGCCAGCAGGTCATTCTTGTACTTTTCGTACAGGCGGCACAACGCTTCACTGCTCCGGCGCTTGATTCTCCACAGAAGCAATCTGTCCTCAAGCATCAACAAGCCTCGTTGCCAATTCTCAAACGATCAATCGTCAGATATACAACGCTTCGACCGCACGTCTTAATTTAAACAAGATAGACTTTTCTCGGCTCACGCAAATGCAAGGTGGGGCTTGCCCCACCGATCTCTCTCATAGCAATTCAGTCCGTTCGGGGCGCGTGAAGGTAATCGCTCAGCACTTCAATGTTTCGAGAGAACACTGCGCTGGCAATATAGGGCATGTTACGCTTGAATTTCGGTTGACCTACCAGCGTGGTGCCGTCGTAGATGCTGAGCCAGCGTCCTTGAGCGTCAAAGTCGCTAATTATCTGCCGGACTCGCTTTGTGATATCAGTCGAGGACGGAGCAGAGGCCGTCTGATCGGCGTTGTGGGTCAGGCGGTTGTAGTGAGTTTCGATCCGGCTCAGGCGCGAGTCGCTCTTCCAGCCATAATGGCTCGGCAGATTCGAGTCGTCATAGGTCAGACTGTAGACGTCGCCCCGCCGGGACATGTAGAGAGGTCTGTTTGTCTTGAGTTCGTAGTATCGGGCAAGTCTTCCGTCCGGCAGGACAGAACGCTTCAGATGCCCAAGCGCACGCGGGATCGGTTCGAGATACGTGCGGTCGTCCGTTATGCAATAGATTTCCATCAGCGTCTCGACAGCTTCCTGAGACTCGTCACCGGAAATCGCAGGCGGCTCGAACTTCCGGGCCCAGATAGGCTTCATCTCGTAGTTGTATTGTTGTGTCCACGCAGGCTGCGGCTCGGGCATCTGAGCCAGAATCAGGAAATCGCCCAGACGCTGCAAAGCCGTCTTGTACTTCTCATCCTCATAGACCCGGTGGGCTTCTATGAGCGTCTCGGCGACGTAGCCGGGGACGTTGTCATTCAGAGTGTACATATCCCAGTAGTTCTTGATCTTACCTTTGGTCCGCCAGTCGTAATCAGGATAACTTGCCTTGACAACAGGTTGTTGTGTCACAGGCCCGGTCCAAACCTGCGGGAAACCGCCGTTGGGAAACTGTGCCGCCAGCAAAGCAGTCAGTGCCAGCGCAGCCGACTCGTGAATCTCTTTGTGCCGAAAACCGAGCGCCTCGTCGACAAGTACCAGCAGCCTTATGGCCGACTGAGTCTGACCGTCGTCGAGCGACGAGTTGTTCTTGCCACCGCCTCTGCCGTTGCGATACTGTGCGACTCGCCGCCCGCGCGGGTCGAAGTCGATACAGTTGGTCCAGCCGCCGGACTCAAGCTGGCCGTACACGAGCGCCTCGGCCGCCTCTGTTGCTGCATCGAGATAGAGTCGGTTGCCTGTCGCCTCATAGGCCCTGAGATATGCCATGCCAACAGTCGGCGTTCCGGGCGGCTGCACCCAGATTTGATCGACTGTGGCTGCGCCCTCGCCCCATCGCCGCTTGAGATCGACGCTATAGTAGTAGACATATCCGCCGTGAGAGGCGACCTTCGAGCGAAAGAACGTAGCGGCCTTCTCCATTGTCGCGACTGCCCGCTCCCGCAAGGCATCGTCTGCATTGTCGGCAAACAGTCCGCCGGAACTGAATAACAGAGAAAAAGTGCACAGCGCAACGAGTCCGCAGTGTTTCTTCATGCTGGTTTCCCTGTGCCGATTATTGTCAATCTCCGCCGCTGAGCCTCGTGATGGGACTCAACTCCAGTTTTCTAAACTCGACTTCGGAACCTTCTGCCTGCAATGCGATCTGGCCTTTTTCCGCTGTGCAGTCGAATCCGTGATTGACGAGATCGCCATTGACCCAGACCTTGACGGAGTTGCCGAGACATTCGATAACCATACAGTTCCATTGCCCGGCCGGATTCTCGGAGTCATCGGTCAGATTGAGAATTCGACGTGCCTTGCCTTCCGTTATGCCCCACTTGGCTTTCGGCCCGCGCCGCTTTACCATATCGGGCACGCTGATATCTTCGACAATGCACCAGAAGTCACCTGCGTGCCTGTGGTTCATTTGCACCTCGATAGAATTGGGGAACATGCCATAAAGGGCACGCGGGGTCGAGGCGTGAACGAGGACGCCGCAGTTGCCGGGCTTAGCAGCGAAGCGGTATTGGACTTCGAGCCTGTAGTCCTGATAGACCTCATCGGTGATGAGGTGTCCGTTGGGTCTGCCCAGGCTGACGAGCAAACCGTCACGAACGATAAACGCGCTTTTCACGTTCGGGTCATCATCCATCTTGGGAATATCGATATGCCATCCGCTTAAGTCTTTGCCGTTAAACAAACTCTTGGATTGACGCAGCGGCAGAAAGCTACAGGACAGAGTAGCGGTTGCGGCGATTGATACGATAATGAGCTTTTTCATAATGTTGTTCCCTTTCTGAAATTGTGGTTTCCTAATCGGATAGATCGCATTTCGCATAGGCGCAGGCGGCCAAGAGAAATGCGCCTGTTCCCCATGTGTAGGTGCCCACCTGCCGGGTCTCATGACGTACTCCTTTTAACCGCTATACGGATGTTCCCACGGGCGACGATATTCACGCTTGAGCAGCTTCGCCGCCTCGGGATTGTCCACTATCGTCTGAGACTCCCGATCCCACACAATTCTGCTCTCGGTGTCATATGCAATCATGGCTAGCTTCACCGTCGTGGTGGAGTAATGTCCCTCTTCGGTAGTGCAAGGTGGTTGCCTGCGTGTGCGCACAGCTTCGAGGAACTCCGCCATATGCTCGGCGCCCATATCGGTCGATATTTCATGCACTTTGTGCGGCTTGTTCTTACCCTTCGCAATGACAATCCATTTTCTGTCGGTCGCAAAGACGGTCCCTTTCTCGCCGTAAAAGAAAATACCGTTCGAGATTCCGGGGTCGTACTCCTGCGCTCCCCAGATGCGGTGTCGCCAAATCACCGGGCAAGTATCGAACTCAAAATTGACGGTCAGAATATCCGGTGTCGTAATTTTGCCTTTGAAGTAGTAAAGCCCCCCCGTCGCCTGGACCGAGCGCGGCGTAGTCTCTCCCAATGTCCAGCGGGTCGCGTCGATCAGGTGGATGCCCCAATCGACCAAATGGCCGTGACCGTATTCTTTCTCCAGCCGCCACGACCGATGGCCTATCTGTGGAGAATACGGCAATTTTGGAGCGGGCCCGCACCACAGATTCCAGTCCAGCGCATCCGGGGGCTCCTGTGCAGCAGAGTCCCGCATGCCCGCGCGGTAGTGGATTTGCACATCGGCCTGGACGAGTCGACCTATGTTGCCCTGCTGAATATACTCGCGGGCCTGCTGAATTG
>CAZLTY010000039.1:0-24737 GCA_964562575.1 uncultured Pirellulales bacterium | reverse complement strand
GGCGCGAAGCGGGGTCCTTCATCAAGACGCGGATGTGTGACTCAACCGAGGCGGCCAGGCCTCCCAGATGATAACCTCCCTCAAGTGCCGAGACCAGACGGCCCCCGCAGCATTTGAGAGCGATTGCTTTGACGATCTCGGTTAGCTCGGCGAATCCTTCGGCGGTGACCGCCATCTGACCGAGAAGATCGTTCTCGTGGGCATCGAAGCCGGCGGAGATGAGCACAAAATCAGGCGAGAAGGCAAGCGCCGCCGGTTGCAGCTTCTCTTTGAATGCTTCCAGATAGGTGCTGTCGCCGGAACCGGCGGGCAAGGGGACGTTGACAGTGTAATTCAAGCCTTTGCCGGCGCCGGTTTCCGTACGGCTCCCGGTTCCCGGATAGAACGGATACTGATGCACGCTGAAATACAATACCGTGGGGTCGTCGTAAAACATCGCCTGAGTTCCATTTCCGTGGTGCACGTCCCAGTCCACGATCAGAACGTTCGACAAGCCGTATTTCTTTTGAATGTATTTGGCGCCGATGGCGACATTGTTGAAGATACAGAATCCCATTGCGTGGTTCTCGAGTGCGTGATGACCGGGCGGCCGAACGGCGCAGAATGCGTTGGCGGTCCTTTTCTCGATCACTGCATCGACCGCGGCGAGCATGCCTCCTGCCGCCATGACCGCCGCTTCATACGACCTGCCGGATATAGGGACATCCGGAGAATCAAGGTAGCCGGCCCCCTTATCGCAACTGCGCTTGGCTCGCTCGATGTAGTCAGGCGAGTGTACAGTCTCGATCCAATGAAGGGCGGCCGGGGCGGGCTTTAGCTCATGCAATTGAGAGTACAGTCCCTTGGCCTTGAGCCTCTTGACTATTTCGACGAGTCTTTCCGGCCTTTCCGGATGACCGGGCGTGGTCTTGTGCTCGAGATAAACATCATCGTAGACCAATCCCGTCTTTGTTCCGCCTCTGGTCTGGTTCCTACTCATCTACATTCGGCTCACTTGACACGTTATCGGGCGCATTTCTTACACAGCGAAACCCTATAGCATCGTTGGCCAGGCACGTGTCGTTGATAGAAGGGTCGCTCGCACGATATGTTGATCGGCAGCTATCGGTACTGGAGTTCCAGGCGCCGCCCCGCAGGACTCTCTCTTTTCCTTTTGCCGGCCCCTTTGGGTCTCTCTCGGGGCTTTGTCTGTAATAATCCTCAGCGTAAAAATCGTTGCACCATTCTGAGACGTTTCCGTGCACGTCGTAGAGTCCCCACGGATTGGGCTGCTTGCCACCGACCACTTGGGTGCTCTTTGACGAATTGTCTCCAAACCATGCGTGGGCTTTGAGCTTCTGCACTGTGCTGCCGAAACTGTATTGTGAATTTGTCCCCGCCCGGCAGGCGTACTCCCACTCGGCTTCCGTGGGAAGTCTGTAGCCGTTGGCTGCGAAATTGCAGTCCCAGGTTTCCTCGTCGTAGCAGAGTTCTAAACCTTCTGCGAGCGAGCGTTCGTTGCAATACATCGTTGCATCCGTCCAGTTGATCTGATCGAGCGGCTTTCTGGGATCCTTGAAATGGGACGGATCGGGAAACTGGAATTTCTTGAATTGCTCCTGGACCACCTCGCAGGTGTCCATCCAGAAGGGGCTGATCCACACCCTGTGCACGGGTGACTCGTCATCGCCTGCCTTGTCGCTTCCCATCTCAAACCAACCGCCCGGAATTGCGACCATGTCGAGACCCGACTGTGTTGTTATCACATCGGGCGTGCTGGCCGTATCCTCGGCACGGCGGCAGCCCGAATTGATCGTAGATATGATCATCAAAAGACAAGTCGCTGCTATTACTTTGTTCAATTGCATCTGCTGTGGTCCCTTCGCAGGTGGTGCCTGGATTTGGTCGTCGTTCAATTGCTCGAGGTTCGGCAGGTGACCCAATCAGGCTCCTTGTTATGATTTCCATCGTCGGTGATTACCACCCACTTACCGGTCAGATCGGTCACGCAGATATTCCAGCCAGGTGCTTTGCCGCCTACCATCTCCTGGCCCTTGGGGCCGTGGCTGAACGTGAGATATCTTCCTCTCGGGGAGAAGTCAGTGTGATAGACCTCATATTCCTTCTCACATTTCACAACGCAGCGGACATTTGTCACTTGAGGCTCGCCGGAGGCAAAGTCGATATCGGCCGTACACAGATCCCAGTCGGTCAGTCCCCATGTCATCCGCTTGCCGTCGGCGCTGAACTCGGGTCTGCAGCCGGTGACTCCAAACTTGGTCAAGTCGTAAATCTTGGTACCATCGACCCTGAAGGCCAGTATGGCATGTTTGAAGTCCATTCCGCCGTGAACGGTTGCAAGAAACCATTTGCCGTCGGGTGACCAGGAGATATTGTAGAGATGATGCAAATTCGTGTTTGGGTGCTTCCTGTGCTTGCGAGTCTTCACGTCGTAGAAAACGAGGCCCTTAGTAGCATAATCATTGATGGTATAGCGCTCGTACTCCGCGGGTAGATACGCGATGGTCTTGCTGTCTCCACTCCAGCATGCCTGACGAGCATTGTCGGCGACCTTCACCCGTCCGGTGCCGTCAACGTTCATGCAATAGACATTTCTGACTTTCCTGCCCCCTACAATTTCATCGGCCACACAGCAGATCTTCGTACCGTCGGGCGAAGCATGAGGATACATCTCGTCAGAATCGGGAGTATTTGTAAGATTGACTGGATTGGAGCCGTCGGTGTTTATCAGGTACAGCTCCCAGTTCTCCTTGCCGTTGGTCTCGCGAAATGTTTCGTAGACGATTTTGCACCGGATATCTTTCAACTTGAATTCAGCTCGTGACGAGGGGGTTAGCTTCAGGTTCAGTTCACCTGCCGGTTGCGCATTGCACACGTCCGCGTTTGTCCAGAGGAGACTTAGCGCAAGGCAGAAAAGAACGAACGAAACTTGCACCGATACGCTTTTTGCCGCTGTGTAGAGCCTGCTTGTCATTGAAGTCTCCTTTAGGAAAATCACAAATCAAAATGTAAAATGCAAAATTGTGGAATCCGCCACAGGCGGATGCTCTTCAGAATGGCCCAGCCAAAGGCGGGCTCCGAAATTTTGATACTTGATCTTTGATATTTGCATCTTCTTACGGACTCCTTGGGGGGATCGGTACCCAGTCGGGCTCCTTGTAGTGGAACCCGTCGGTGGTAATCTTGACCCATTTTCCTGTCAAATCGCTCACGCACAGATTCCAGCCTTTCGCCTTGCCGCCCACCTGTTGTCCGCCTGCCCAGGGGCCGAAGCTAAAGACGATATACTTCTTGTCCGGCGACAAATCGACGTGATAAACCTTCTGCGAACGCCGGCACCCGACAACCTTGTGTACATTGAGCACGCGAGGCGAGCGGCCCGAGAGGTCGATGTCGGCCAGGCACAGGTCCCAGTCTGTCTCACCCCATGTCATTTTCATGCCGTCGAAACTGAGGTCGGGCCGGCACCCCTTGACTCCCCATCGCGCCAGATCGAATGTGCGTGTTCCATTGGCGTCGAAAGCCAGGATTGTATCACTGTAGCCCATCCCTCCATGAACGGCGCCGAAAAACCATCTGCTGTCGGGCGACCAGCAGATGGCGTAGATGTGATGCAATGTATTGTTTAGATGCGGCCTGTGCTGCTGGGTCTGGATGTCGTAGAAGAAAAGCTCCGACGTTGCATACTCTCTCGTGCTGTATCGCTCGTACTCGCCCTTTAGATAAGCGATAGTCTTGCCGTCAGGGCTCCAGCATGGCTGCCTGGCGTTGCGGGCGACTTTGATCCGCTCGGTTCCGTCGATGTTCATGTAATAGACGTTGCGAAGCCTTCTTCTGCCCGTTCCTTCATCGGCGACAAAACATATCTTCGTGCCGTCGCCAGATGCGTGTGCGTACATCTCGTCAAGGTCTGGCGTCTCAGTGAGATTGATGGGATCCGAACCATCAGCGTTTATCTGGAAGAGTTCCCAGTTCTGCCTGCCATCGGTCCTGCGATAGGTTTCGAACAGAATCTTGAAGGGAATATCTGCAAGATTCAGCTCTGCCCGCGCAGAGGGGGCTCTCTTTACCCTTACCCTTTTTTGGGTCTGCGGCTCGCCAAATGCATCCTTAACAGTCGCCGAAGCGGCCAAAAGCAGCAGCAGTACCGCGATCCCCGCTTGGGATAAGCTACTGCCCGTGATGTTTAATCGTTTTGTCATAGCGCCTCAGCCTGAGTAACCACATACGCTGACTACTTGCCGATAAGTATATCACATTCTCTTGCAATGACAAGAGCACACGGGACGGCTGCACAGAAACGACTTTAATTTCGCGGCGGTTTTGATACAGTAGCTGCGGAAACCGAAATAGCATTGAAGAAAGGATGTTCAGATGAATTTGAGACATATTACAAAGATCGTTGTGGCAGCGATTCTCCTGGCGACCTTCGGTTGCGGCGAGGCTTTGTCTGAGGGGCCATATCAGGCCACCGGCATTAAGATTGGTGAGGTGACTGAAAGTTCGGCGATTGTCTGGACACGTCTGACACGGCAGCCCGAACGGATGGGGCCGGAGGCACCGATGCCGAAGGTTTCTTATCGTGATCCGGCGACCGGCAAGTTGACTGAGAGGCGCAGGAGCGGAAGGCCTGATGCCGAGCCCGTCGTTGAGTTTCCCGACGGTTCGACGATTGAGACGATTGAAGGGGCCGCTCCTGGGGCGCTGGGGAAGGTTAGGATCCAGTACAAAGTTGCGGGAGCCTCCGATTGGAGGGCAACCGGTTGGCGTGCCGTGGACCGAAAACGAGATTATACACATCAGTTCAAATTGACCGGTCTCCTGCCCAATGCGGAGTATCGGGTGCGCGTGGAGGCGGGGACAGATGCTGGAAGTGTAGTAGAGGGCGGATTCAGAACAGCGCCGAGCGCCAATCAATCCGAGCCGGTCGTCTTCACCGTCTCGACGGGGCAGGCTTATCCGGACCAGGACGCTGTCGGGGGCGGGTACAAAATCTACGGCGCCATGCTTAAGCTTGATCCCAGTTTTTTCGTTCATACCGGGGACATTGTCTACTACGACCGACTTGCCAAGACCCTGCCTCTGGCCCGCTGGCATTGGGCGCGGATGTACAGTCTGGCCACCAACGTGGAATTCCATCGTCAGGTTGCGAGCTATTTCATCAAGGACGATCACGACACGTGGATGAACGATTGCTGGCCCGGCCGCAAGACGAGGTTTATGGGAGATTTCACGTTCGAGCAGGGCTTGGCAGTGTTCGGTGAGCAGGTGCCGATGGGAGATCGGACCTGGAGGACCTTTCGATGGGGCAAGGACCTCCAGATATGGCTCGTCGAGGGGCGCGATTATCGCAGTGCCAACACGATGCCTGATGGCCCTGACAAGACAATCTGGGGCGAAAAGCAAAAGGCGTGGTTCAAACGGACAGTTCGGGGATCTGACGCATCGTTTCGGATCCTGATCAGCCCGACTCCTGTAGTTGGCCCCGATCGGACCAACAAGCATGACAACCACTCAAACAAAGACTTTCAGCGCGAAGGTAGTGAGATTAGAGAATTCCTGTCGACACAGAAGAACATGTACGTCATCTGCGGGGACCGTCACTGGCAATACGTTTCGGTAGACAAGGCCACCGGTGTGAGGGAGTACTCGTGCGGGCCGGCCAGCGACAAACATGCCGGCGGCTGGACGAACGACCAGCTATATCCCGAGCACAAATACCTCAACGTGATCGGGGGATTCCTCGCTGTTACGGTGGACCGCTCGCAAGGGGAGCCAACGGTGACGTTTCGACATCACGGAGTGGACGCCCATATTCTCAACGAAGAGCGTTTCGTTGCTCGATAGACTCACTGCGTTTGCACAGCCGGACGAAGTCATGATATGGTCTGAGAGTCTCAGGAAAGCATTAGTTCATAGTGCCGGTACGTGTTCTCTGCACTTACACAGGATCGCCCGGAGGCGGATTTCCGGCCACGGGGAATTTTTCAATTCAGCCGGCCTTTAGGGTGGACGTGAACGTGGCTCTTTGGTAGAATCCCCAGTTCATCGTTGAGTATCAATGCTGAAAAACCTCGTTTTCTGTGAATCTTTGATCTGGAGTTGAAATAAGGAGCCTTGATGCGGTTGATTCTAATCGACAGCCTGCGTGAGAACAGAAGCAACTTCTATCCCCTCGTGCTGGGGCGCCCCATATGGGAGCTTCGATGCGGCTTCAGCTCACTCGAGGACAAACTGGTTGCCAGGATTAATCCTGATGAAACTGCGTATTTCGTTCCTGATTATATGGCGGCCTATTATAGGACGCAGGTTGAAAAGCCGGTAAACGATGTAACGACGCTGGCCGGCGATGATTTGCTTCTGTTAGATCCGTCGGTCAAGGCGGCGGATTTTGACCCCACGCTTGCGCGGGGGCAGGCTCCCCCTGTGGAAGCAGGAGTTGCGGCCACGGGTCCGAGCGAAATCGGGATCAATGAGCAGGGGCAGGTGCTTTACGCCAGAATCAGCGAAAAGGATATCGGTGGATTGACGACGGCCAATATCGAGCAATTCGTTGCCTCGGCCAAGGCGAGCCTGCCAAACGTCAAGTGCAGGCTGTCTACCTGGGAGTACACCTGGGATCTCGTATTGGCCAACGGCGAGCAGATAACAACTGAGTCTGCTGTGGTCGGGCGAAGTGGAATTGAAGGAGATGTGGAAGAACCGCTTGCGATCAGGGGTAGCAAGAAAGATGTCTACGTGGCGCCCGGAGCAAAGGTCCATCCGATGGTGACCCTGGATGCCGAGCACGGGCCGATCTACATCGACGAAGGGGCCGAGATTCACCCCTTCAGCCGGGTCGAAGGCCCTTGTTATATCGGCAAGAACTCGCTTCTGTTAGGCGCTAAATGTCGTGAGGGCAACAGCATCGGAGATTTCTGCCGAGTTGGCGGCGAGGTCGAAGAGTCGATCCTACACGGCCATTCCAACAAATACCACGACGGCTTCCTCGGCCACAGCTACGTCGGCGAGTGGGTCAACCTCGGGGCGTTTACGACCAACAGCGACCTGAAGAACGATTATTCAAACGTTTCGGTGATGCTGGACGGCCGGCGCTCCATCGACACGGGCTCAACGAAAGTCGGCTCGCTGATCGGCGACCACGTCAAGACGTCGATAGGGACCCTTCTGAATACGGGTTCTTACGTCGGGGCGATGGCGCTCATCATGGCCACCGGCAAGCCGCTGCCAAAGCATATCCCGTCTTTCGGGTGGTTTATCGAGGGAAATGTGACTAAGGGGTTCGGCAAAGGCAGGCTCTACGAGACGGCTAAGACCGCTATGAGCCGGCGCGGATGCGAGTGGACTCTGGAGGCAGAGGCGATGTGGAACGCCGTGTTCGAGATCACATCGCCCATACGGAAAGCGGCCATCAAGAAGGGCCGTAGAAGACTGTCAATGTAAACTTTCAAGAGGAGAAGCATATATGGCAACCGTAGAAGAACGCGTAAAGGCAATCACCACGAAAAAACTGGGCGTGGACGACATCAAGCTTGAGGATAATTTCACTGCCGATTTGGGCGCCGAGAGTGTGGACTCGATTGAACTGGTCGCGATGTTCGAAGAGGAGTTCGGCATCGAGATGGACGAGGACGCTGCGCTGGCTGTTTCGACAGTGGGCGATGCGGTCACGTTCATCGCCAATGTCTGTAAAGAACAGGGCGTTGAGATAGAACAATAGTGTAGAAAATGCGAAGATCAAATATCAGAATGCAGAATTGAGGAATCCGCCGTAGGCGGATGCTCCTTGAAATAGCCGCGAAGCGACTCCGAGATTTTGCATCTTACATTTTGATTTTTGATTTTCCTATGAGATGAAAGGACTTTTCATGGGTAAAGCCAAGAAGAAACATCGTCTGGTAGATGCAAAAAAGCCGAATCTGATTGAGGACACTTTTCCTTATAGCCTGCCCCCTCTGATTCATCTCGGGGGCCCCGTCGTCGAACACATCGACGGCGAGGGCGTTGAGTTCGACTTCGCCGCGATCAAGGACAGGCCGATTCTGATAACCGACACGACTTTTCGTGATGGTCAGCAGGCCAGGCCTCCGTACACGATCGAGCAGATGGTCCACATCTACGATCTGCTGGCCAAGCTGAGCGGGCCTAACGGCGTGATACGGCAAACCGAATTCTTCCTTTATACGAAAAACGACCGCGAGACGCTCGACAGATGCCGGGCATTGGGCCACAAGTATCCCGAGTGCACGGGCTGGATTCGCGCGGTCAAGGGGGATTTCAGACTTGTCAAGGAAGCCGGACTCAAAGAGACGGGCATGCTCACGAGTTGTTCGGACTATCATATATTCCAGAAGCTGAAATTCCGCACCCGCAAAGAGTGCCTGGAAAGCTATTGCGAGGTCGTAGCCGCTGCGTTCGAAGCAGGCGTTCGTCCACGATGCCACCTGGAAGACGTGACGCGTGCCGACATCGAGGGCTTTGTGCTGCCGTTCGTGGATCGCCTGATGGAGATGAGTAGCGAAGTCCCGGCCGAACTGTCCGCGAAAATCCGACTCTGCGACACGATGGGTTTTGGCATCAGCTACCCGGGCGCCGAGCTTCCCAGAAGTATCCCCAAGCTGATCTACAAGCTCAACCAGGAGTGCGGTGTGCCGAGCGACAGGTTGGAATGGCACGGGCACAACGACTTCTGCAAGGTGCATACGAACGGGGGCGCCGCATGGCTATATGGCGCCGACTTCGTCAACACCACACTATTCGGTTTTGGCGAACGGACAGGCAATCCGCCTTTGGAGAGTGCTGTTATCGAGTACATAGCCCTCAAGGGAGATATGTGCGGCCTGGACACAACCGTCATAACAGAACTGGCCGATTACATGAGATCGATCGGTTTGCCGATTCCGGACAATTACCCGTTCGCGGGCAAGGCTTTTAACGTTACGCGAGCCGGTATTCACGCCGGCGGACTTCGCCAGGATGAGCGGATCTACAACATCTTTGACACCGAAAAACTCCTGAACAAGCCCCCGCGAGTGGCAATCACCGACAAGAGCGGCGCCGACGGTGTGGCCCACTGGGTCAATGAATTCTTCGGTCTGACCGGCGACGACCGGCTCAACAAGATCAGAATTCACAAGCTGGCCCGCTGGGTCATCGACCAGTACGACGTCGAAGGTCGTCTGACTGCTATCAGCGATCAGGAGCTTGAGGCCAAGGCGAAGGAATTGTTCCCCGATTATTGGGAAAAATACAAGAGCTAACGATTAACAGACGATGTTCTCGTGAGTTTCTCGCGTCTTCGGACTCACGAGGACATCGCTTCGACTTCTGCGATGGTCCGCGGTATCGGCTTGCCCAATATGCGGGCACCTTGCTCCGTGATCAGAACGTCATCTTCGATTCTAATCCCGCCGAAATCCCCGTATTTCTCAACGGCATCGTAGTTAACAAAATGGGTGTTCTTCTGCTCGGCTTTCCAGCGGTCGATCAGTTCGCCGATAAAGTAAAGTCCGGGCTCTACGGTTATGACGAATCCCGGCTCGAGCGCCTTGCCGAGTCTCAACGAGCGCCAGCCAAATTCAGGATTGCGTTTGATGGTGTCCGTATAGCCGACGTAATCCTCTCCCAGACCCTCCATATCGTGGACGTCAAGGCCCATCATATGCCCGATGCCGCATTGAAAGAATAGCGTGTGGACACCGGCTTGGACCGCTTCAGCCACGTCGCCCCTGACCAATCCGAGGTCCTTCAAGCCAGAGACGAGAACCTCCGATGCCAGGCGGTGGACGTTTCTAAATTCAACGCCCGGTCTCGCCGCCTCGATCGCCTTGTTCTGTGCGTCCAGGACGATAGCGTAGATCTCCTTTTGTCTCTGCGAGAACCTTCCGCTTACCGGAATCGTTCTGGTGATGTCACTGGCATAGCCAAGCTGTGTTTCGGCTCCGGAATCATTGACGGCTATATCGCCTGCATTCATTATGTTGCCGTGATAATGGTTATGCAGTGTTTCGCCGTGGATCGAGAAGATCGTGGGAAACGAGAGACGCCCGGCGCGAGAGAGGACGATTTGTTCCATCGCCGCTGCCACCTCTCGCTCGTAGACGCCAGGTTTGGATATCTTCATCGCTGTCGTCTGCATCTCATAGGACGTCTCCAGTGCCGCCTCGATCTGGGCGATCTCGTCATCGCTCTTTACAGATCTTTGTGCAACGACCACCTTTATCAATGATTCAGAGACGTGATCCTGAATCTCCGCCGGCGGTATGCCCAGCAATTGTTGTATTTTCAGAATGTTCTCAGGCCGATACTGAGGCAGAAAGTGGATTTGCATCTCCTGGGCGGCGGCTCTTTCCAATAAGAGCGCTAGTTGATCGAGAGGGGCGGTGAAGGAGACGCCGACCTCTTGACATTTCTCGTCAAGGGGCGGCTGGGGCCCTGTCCAGATGATATCGTCAACGGTCAGGTCATCACCGAAGACACACTCGGCGCCCTGATCTGTGTCGATAACAGCGGCAAGGCCGGGGCAATCGAGCCCGAAGAAATAGAGAAAGGTACTGTCCTGCCGGAAAGGATATTGATTGTCCGGGTAATTCATAGGGCTCTGCTCGTTGCCTAAAAACAAAATCAAACCGGACCCTACGTCGGATCGCAGGCGTCTTCTTCTTTCGATATAAACACTGGGGGCAAACATCTATGAATTCTCTCCACTTTGCTGCTGATTTTGGGTCAAAAGGCTGACAACTATCAGGCAGATAACCGAGAGCGTTATCGCCGGCAGGACCGCGTCGAGCTCCGCCAACTGGGCTGGTACGTGGTTTATAATCACTTCTCCCCACAAGAGCGTAGTGACTGTACCGGCGAGAATCGAGGTGATCGCGCCGGCCTTAGTTGCGCCCTTCCAGAGGAGCGCAGCGACCAGGCACGGGGTAATGGCCGAACCGTAGACCGTGAAAGCATATAGCGCCTTTTCAAAAACGGTCGTACTCTCGGCGAACGCGAGTGAGACGAGCCATGCGATTACGCCGAAGGTCAGGACCATCAGCCGGCTCATAAAGATGATCTTCTTTTCCGGAGCCTTGGGGTTAATGTGTGCCTGGTAGACGTCCTTGATGAATGTTGTGGCCGGGACGAGCAGGAAGGAGTCGGCGGTAGAAATGATGATGCCCACGACGGTTATCATAAACAGCAGCCCGAGGGCCAGGGGCATGAAGTGTCGGGCTGCGTAGATCAGGACAAAACGTCCATTTTCGGGATCGGGTATCAGGCTGCTGGCAAACCACGCCTCTGCGATGATCAATTCCTCAATGATCAGGGCGACGAAGATCATGACGATTACGGCCGTCCGAGCTCCTTTGGCATCACGGCTGGCGAAGATTCTCTGATACTGATTGGCGTCGCCCAGCACTAGCAGGAACACCGGCAGACAGAAGTTAATATAGTCCACGGGTCTGAACATCCCCCAGAACTTCATGTGGTCGGGCCGATCGCCCATCTCTGCAAAAGCCGCCGCCATGCCGGCGAGTCCACCCGCCTTGATCAATACGATGGGGAATGCGATCAACAGGGTCCCCATGATGACGGTTCCGGTGACGATATCGGCAAACGCCAGGCTCATCAGGCCGGCCAGCATGGTATAGGCCACGATGAAAGCCGCTGCGATGATCGTGGCTCTCTCCGAGATCAGCTTGGGCTCGTGCAGATACGTCATTCCCGTTTTCGGCGATTGGGCAAGGCGCAACACCTGCTCGTCCTTGCCAAAGCCCTCGCCGTAGCCGCTGATTGTAATTCGCGTGATTGTGTTCTGCTTAATAGCGGTCAAATTGTCGAGATTGTCCAGCGTTTCGATCTCTGATATGGCAATACCGTCAATAGAGCCAGCCGCTTCGGCAAATGGCCAGACGGTTCCGGAATCGCGAGCCTCCTGAAGGGCACCCTTGAGTCTGATGATCTCTGTGGACGGTACTACCACTACAGTGAACTGGGTCGGGTCGTCGGCCCATTGCCCTGTGCTCTTGTCTTTGGTCTCAAAGCCAATGTGGGCCACGCCCGTCCAATCCGCCGCCGGTTCGTACCTGCAATAGCCTTTGCGAACCTGTCTCTTCGTGAGCGGGCTGCCGGCAGTGAGTGTGACTTTGTCCTTTGTGCCGGCGATTACTTCCAGCACCATGCCGCCGGCGTTGAATTGATAGCCCACAATCACCATGTAGGCGAGGATCAAAGCTATGACGGCCAAAACGCGCGCGGCGCCGCCAAATCGTCTGCCGATGATCTCCGGCACGGTCAGGGCCTCGATGTTGCGCGCACGCGTGGCGATAAAAGAGAGCAAAATCATCCCCACAAAGGTCCCGCAGGGCAGCCATAGGGCCGAGGCGCCGATCCGGTAGGTTTTGCCCGCGTTGCCCACTATTGAGCCTGTCCCGATCCAGACGGCGAGCATTGTACAGACCATAATCCAGGGCGACAGCGTGCGCCCGGCGACGGTAAAGTCTTCCTGGGTCTTTACCTGACGCGACTTGTAGATACCGATGCCGGCAAGAACGAGCAGGTAAACGAAAATGGCGATCAAGTAAATCATGTTTTGCTCCACAGCGATAATTCAAGATCAAGATTTACATAGGTGCTCATAGCGGCTTTAACCACTATTCGGCGAACTGCTCGACGAAGTATTTGGAGGTAAGCGGCTCGCCGGTCGCCCGCTCGATCATGTCGTTCCAGTGATAGCGAGCCCCAGGGCCCAGGACTTCTCGGTGCAGATAATCTCCCAGAGCTTTGTCCCCCACATAACTGACGTTGTTGTCGGAATCGAGTTGGAAGACGTCGTGAACAATGTGGTGATGCAGTTGAGAAGCCAGCAGTTCACCCAACATGTAGTTATGATAGTAACATGGCGCGGTGGTAAAGTGCAGTTTGGAAGCCCAGCCGGCGTCGGCGGGCCCGGGTGGTCTCTTGATGAGTTGATACTTCTCCACGAGATCCCACCAAAGGTTGTTCAGGTCCTGGTCGGGATCGGCGTAAAGCTCTTTTTCGAAGTAGTACATGACCATCGCCCAGCGGGCGAAGAGAACCTGTCCGAAGCGCAGGTATTTCTCGCTGATATACTCAATCTCCATTCGCTCTCTGTCCGACAGATCGAGCATCTCCTGCATCCAGGCGGCACTGCGGCTCAGCCGACCGAAGAACATGGCAATCGCCTCGGTAGTAAAGCTGTGCGCGGGCTCTCTGAGCAGCCAGGGCTCGTCTCGGTCATGGTATTTGCTGTAGATTGCGTGGCCCAGCTCGTGCAGGATCGTTTCCATCCAGCGTTCCGTGTTCTGAAGGTTGCACAGGATGCGGACGTCCCCCTTGCGATCCAGATCGTGACTGAAAGCATGCGGGTATTTGTTCTGGCGGTCGTACAGATCACTTCGAGCGAGGATATTATCCACGGGCAGGCCGACACCGGCGTAGTACTCCTGCGACAACTTCTTGACGTCCTTGCCCTTGTAGTAAAGGTCCAGGTCCTGCTTATACACCAACGGCGTCCTTTGGAAGAACGGATCGTGGTAGTGCCAGGGCATTAAATCTGCCGACGCTATGCCGTAGCCGTCCGCCAGGATGCGGTCGAGTTCGGCCTTCAACCGTGCGAACGGCTCGCTTGTCAGTTCGCCAAGCTCATCGAACATACGGTCCAGTTCCTCGAGGCTCTGCTCGCCAGTGACAACCGAGAGACTGTGATAGCTGTCGAAACCGAGCTTTCGCGCAGCCTGGTTGCGCAGCTTCACCAATTGTAGAAGATCATCGATTATCGCCTCCCCAACCTGTTTGCTCGCCTTCCAAGCCAGTTCCCTTTTGCGGACGTCCTTGGCCGTAGTCAAAATCGTATAGACCTCACTGTTGGTGACCTTTTTGCCCTCGATGGTGCCGCGAAAGTTGTTGTACTTCTCCTGGATCCTGGTATCGGCATCGACAATTCTCTCGAGCAATCCCGGCTCTATCTGGTTCTGCAGATACCCGTGGTATAGCTTGTCCAATTGCCTGGCGAGTCGGGCGTCCCTGACTTTTCCGGATTCCTTTGCATCTTTGAGAAAGGCGTACTCCTGAGGATTGCTCTGGATTCTGCGAATTCTGATCTGCAGTCTGCTGAGCTTGTCGTAGTATGCCGACTTACCGGTCGTTGAAGCATCCCAGTAGGCGAGATTGGCCTTATCCGACAGGGGTTCGACCTTTGCTACGTGAGCCGTGATGAAGGCCTGCAATTGCCTCTCGTCAGCATTATGCACACAGCCGAAAAGCAAGAGTGCCGCGGCGGACAAGAACGCTGTCAATAATATTGCTTTCATAACGGGTCTCCTGCAAATTAGAAGAGCGACCAGGGCGAAATCACGTCGGAACACAATATCACAAACTCCGCGCGGATGCACGGATTTTACAGAGGTGTTCAAGGCTCTGTCTGAAAACACCATCTGGCTTCGAGCGGCTTATTTTCTTTAGCTGTTTTATGCTGCTATCGCAGCCACTGTCGGATAAAGGCAGCCGCTGTTGTCCGCCTGACTGCATCTCCGCCGGAGGCGGACATCGACGATAAAACAGATATCGCCTGCTTCGCCGTCTTTGCCAGGCGAAAAACCGCTCGCTCTTCGGCCGACGACGGAGTTTTCAGACAGAGCATAGAGCGAAGGTGTTAGGCGTTAGAATGCCTGCTGTTCAGTGCGGGCGATAATTTCCTCTTGGAGGTCCCGGCCTACGTCCACGAAATAATCGCTGTAGCCCGCGACTCTGACGATCAGATCGCGATGCTCCTCTGGATTTTGCTGGGCCTTTCTCAGCGTCTCGGCGGTGGTGACGTTGAACTGGATATGATGGCCGTCGAGCTTGAAGTAAGACCTGATAAGATGCGCCAGCTTTTCGATGCCGTCGTCGCCGGCGAGCACCTGCGGATTGAATTTCATGTTCAGCAGTGTCCCCCCGGTGCGGACGTGGTCGATTCGGGCGGCTGACTTTATCACGGCGGTTGGTCCGTGGCGGTCGCCTCGGCGGCTTGGCGAAATGCCTTCGGAGACCGATTCGCCCGCCTTTCGGCCGCACGGCATGGCACCTACCACCGAGCCGAAGTAAATGTGCACGGTCGTGGGCAGCAGATTGACGCGGTATTTTCCACCCTTGTTATTCGGCCGGCCGTTAAGCAGGTTGTAATAGGCGTCGAATACCTCCTCCGTGATGGTGTCGGCAAAATCGTCATCGTTGCCGTACTTTGGCGAATGTTCGAGCAGCTGGTGCCTGAGACTCTCGTGCCCTTCGAAGTTGGCTTGCGTCGCGGCCAGCAATTCATCCATCGTAATATCTTGCCGCTCGAAAACATGGCATTTCGCGGCCGCCAGTGAATCGGTCACGGTGCCCATGCCGACGCCCTGGATATAGGTCGGATTGTACCGTGCTCCGCCATTGTGGTAATCTACTCCGCGCGCGATGCAGTCGTCCATCACGATAGACATAAACGGTGCGGGCATGTGATTGGCAAAGAGACGTTCGATGATGTTGTTGCCTCTAATCTTCACATCGATGAAATAATCGAGTTGCTTCTTGTAGGCATCCATCAACTGTTCGTACGAGTCGAACTGCCGGGCGTCGCCGGTGTTGGGACCGAGCTGCTCGCCGGAGGCCGGATCGACGCCGTCATGGAAAGCCAATTCAAGAATCTTGGGCCAGTTGATGTAGCCGGTCAGCGTGCAGCTTTCCTTGCCGAAGGAGCTGACCGTCACACACCCGCTCGGCCCGCCGCTGCGGGCGTCCGTCATGCTCTTGCCGTCGCCGAGCATCTCCTTGATTATCACGTCAGTGTTGAACACCGAAGGCTGACCGGTCCCGGTGCGAATGACCTCGCAGGCTCGCTTCAGGAATCGGTCGGGATTCCTCTTGCTGATCTGGACGCAGGCGCTCGGCTGGGTCAGGTGCATCTCGTCTACCACATCCAACATGATATACGAGACATCGTTGACGCCGTCGGCGCCATCGGATGGTTTGAGTCCGCCAATGTTGATCAGGGCGAAATCGGTGTAGGTTCCGCTCTGCTCCTCAGTGACGCCGACTTTGGGAGGCGCCGGCTGATTGTTGAATTTGATCCAGAAGCATTGCAGCAGCTCTTCGGCCTTCTCAGATGTCAACGTCCCAACCTCCAGACCCTTCTCATAGAACGGTTGCAGGTGCTGGTCGAGCCTGCCCGGGTTGAAAGAGTCCCAGGTATTCAATTCCGTGATCACCGATAGGTGTACGAACCAGTACGATTGCAGTGCCTCCCAGAAGTTCCGCGGCGCGCCAGCGGGGACATGTGAGCAGATTTCGGCTATTTGCTCCAGTTCCGCCCGGCGGACAGGGTCGGTCTGATCTTGGGCGAGCTGCGCCGCCTTTTCAGCATGCCGCCGGGCGAAAGTAATGACGGCATCGGCACAGATATCCATCGCCTGGTATTGCTGGTCTTTCTCGTATGCGCGGCCGTCATTGAAGTAATCGAGATTCCGGCGATTGACCGCGATGTCGCACTTGAAGTCGAGCATCCCTTTGCGGTAGATCTTGTCGTCGCAGATTGCGTGGCCAGGAGCGCGCTGCTCCATGAACTCAGTGAAAACCCCGGCGTCGAACGCGCGATGCCATTGCTCATCCATCGCAGCGAAGAGTTTCTCCCGCATGGTCTTACCGGTCCAGAAGGGGATTATTCTTTCCTGGTACACCTTCCTGACATCGACCGTGACCGAGAAGGGCGTTCTCTCTCGACTGTCAAGTATGCGCAGGTCCTCAAGACTATGACAGCACAACTCCGGATATGTGGGGGTAGCTTTGGGCGCGGGACCTCGCTCGCCCACGATCAGCTCACCGTCATTTATGCAAATCGTTTTGTGCTCAAGGATGTGTTTGAACAGAAGGGCTCGACAGACAGGGACCGATTCGCGCAGCGGAACATCACTGCCATAAAACTCGGTTACCAACTCTGCTCGCTCGGTCGAGATATGCGGCCTGGCCTGCACGCTCTGCTCTCGCAGCTTCGCAACTCGTTCGTTCATTTCATTAGCCCCCGATCTTGACCTCGAAACCGTAGTCCTCGAGAGTTTGTACTATCACAGCCATCTTTTCATCGTCCGGAATGTCTGGCTCCATTAGATCGAACTCGGCTGTCAAACGCCCTGATTTCTCTCTGGCCCCACGGTTATATGGCAGAACGTCAATCTTCTCCACAGTACCCAGCGATCTAGCAAACTCAGCCGTCATCTCAATGTTAGCCGGATCGTTGTTGAAGCCGGGGACAATCGGAATTCTGATTACGATTCTCTTGCCGGCCTCCGACAGCCATCTGATATTATACAGTACAGAATCGTTATCCACACCGGTAAAATCCCTGTGAACTTCCCGGTCCATGTGCTTGAGGTCGCAAAGAAACAGGTCCGTGTGCCGGGCGACTTTTTGGATGATCTCAAGTTTTGCGTGGCAGGTCGTGTCTACTGCCGTATGTATGCCTTGGTTTCGGCATTGTTCCAACAGTGCCAGCAGGAATTCGGCCTGCATCAGCGGCTCGCCTCCGGAGAACGTGGCGCCGCCGCCTGACTGGTCGTAGAAGATCGTATCCTTCTTGATCTCTTCAACAACCTGGCTGACTGTCATTGCTCGGCCTATGATCTCTCTTGCGCTGCTCAGACAGGCGCTCACGCATTCGCCACATGCAGTGCACGCGGCCGGGTTGGTGAGAGGCCCGTTCTCGGCGAGCGAGATGGCCTGCTCTTTGCAGACTTCGACGCACCGGCCGCACTTGGCGCAGCGACCGATGCGGAAACCCGGCTCCGGATTCCTGTTCCAGCTTTCAGGATTATGGCACCACCGGCACTTCAGTGGACAGCCCTTGAAAAAGACGGTTGTTCGAATGCCCGGCCCGTCGTGTATGGCGTATTTCTTGATGTCGAAGACGCAGCCGCGGATCTCACGTTCGCTCTGATCCGCTCGCGGCACCGCTTGGGCGGGCCCCGAGCCGGCGGGATCACCTGTAGAATCTGCCATAGTACGACCTCTTATTCATAGGAACCTGTCGGAGAACTCGATCTGGCTTCGAGCGGCCCTTCTTCCGCCTGTCTGCATCCGGCTGTATCGACGATAAAACCAATCCGCCTTCGGCGGACTTCGCCGTCTTTGCCAGGCGAAAAAATGGCTCGCTCTCGGGCCGACGACGGAATTCTCCGACAGACTCCTAGTCCATCCGGACACGTCAGGTAAATGTTCACTTCATACTGCCCTATACCAGCATACCAGATTTGAGCCCAAAACACAACCGTCTTGGCTGTTCGAGGGCCGCCAGCACGAGAAGGATTGCGGTTATGACAAGACAAGAGCAAATAGTCAATTTCAGGAGCCACAGATTTCCCGAACGACGCGGGGAAGCAGACATCCGGCAACAACGCCGGAGCTTTCACTGATTAACGCCGTTTCTGTCTTTCCCCCTTTCTTCTTGTTTGCCTGCTTGCCGCCGCGCACATTGTACGCTGCAGATTTTCCGATTTTCGAGCCCGAAGTAAGGGCCCTCCGGCGTGCTCACAATTTGCGGGACACCGACGGGGACGGAGTCTATGCGAACGAAGCTCGCGATTTTAGATTTTCGGTTGAGGATTTTCGATTTCGGTTGGGCCGGTTTGTTATTGAAATGATGCTTACTGAAGATCCGAGCAGTATCTGAGCCACTTTTGGAAGTGATAGTGCCTCTTTGGCAGAATCCCTCTATTGCTCAGTAGGTTGCTGTAGTTCTTGGCTAAATCCGCCCGTACGCCACGCATTTGAATGTTGTCGAGTTTTACTGATACTCATATTCCGGTGTTATCGAGATAGGCAATAGCATATTTTGCCACATTTCTGTAGTCAAGGGCGTATGTCGAGAACATCATTTCCGTTATTCTCAGTAAAACCAAAGAATAACTTGTTAACATGCAGCCCAATCGACGCATATGACTCTAAATCTGCCACCAAGCATTGGTCTATGGCTCGCATCCAGTTCGCACGTAAATCCTGGACTAAGTAAGGTTGTATACTTACGTTCCCTATCCCAGTGTGAGTTCGACGATCTGTCCGAAGCCCATAAATACACCTCTCGAACCCGGGAAAAGCCGGAGGTGACATCATTATATGAAGCATATCGAAAATGGTGTCAAACGTCCCCGATCGCTGCTAATTCTGCTAAATTGGGGCCCTTGCCAACCTCCCTTGTCAAAAACGCATTGATAACGTATCTCTTTGCATGGCGAATGACCTTAGACCATCTGGCTCACACAATCTCCTCCCAATTCGGGGAGGAGTCTGATCAGTTGCGGGATTATAACTCGAGTCGGCACCAGGCCTATGATAGTTACTTTGGATATAGGGTAATTGAAACTTTGCGTAACATAACTCAGCATCGTGAAAAACCTCCGATCGAACAGAAGATTGAGCGTCATTTATATTTGTGTACGAAATGTGGCCAAGAGCATGAAAGTAGTCGTGATCTATCGATAACCTTAGATCCCACATGGTTGAAAACTTCAAAGAAGACACCTGCCAGATTTAAGCGAGAGTTAGATGAGCTAAAGGGTGTCCCAATCGAGCTTCGGGATGTGGTTGAACAGAGTATGCAAGGTTTCGATGATATTGTATTTTCCATATTGCTATCAAGCGCAAAAGGCTCTAATTATTGCACAAGGCTTGTTCGCATTTTTGGCGAGACCAGTCCCAACTTCCCCGTTCTTGTTAATTATTGGATTAACGAGAATGGAAAGCCTCGTGGGAGTATTGACTCATTCAGCGATATTTCCTGGATAATAGAACGGGCTTCTGGGAGCATAAAAGAGGTTAGTGATAACTCATAAGAAATTTCAGTGTGTTTAGTGACATTCGTTAACATGTCACTGCACTCGGCCAAGAAAACCTATCGCTTTTCCCGGCCGGTGAGTTCTGCGTTATGCTGCTCAGACTTCTATAGGTATGTCAGATACTGTTACTTACAATTACGCGAGAAGATTCGTTAGTCGTCGAATCCGTACCTACGTGAAAGATGTCCGTATTTGCCTAACTCGTAACGCGGATGGCTCTCATGCCTATATGCCAAGTCTGATTGCTTCGATTTCAATGCTTGAGTTGCTCAGTGGTCTCTACTCTGGCAGACTCAGGGGCATTGGTCTTAAGGGTATTCTGGGTTATACTAACAAATTCATGGACCCTACGGTTTACACTGAGGACCGTATCGCGGTTCTTTATGAGCTATTTCGTCATAAGATCGCTCATCTTAGCCATCCATATGCCGTTTTTGATAGTCACTCAGTTAACAATAATCATATACTCCACAGTTATAAAAGAAGATGGATAACCTGGCAGATTAATGCATCAGATTTTAAGCCAGGAATCGACATTCGCAAGCAAGCAGGAACCTTACGAGAAGATCCACCATGGCCTGTACACTTCACACATAAGTGCTACGTTAGCCTTCGACGTCTGTCCATTGACATCCGTGCTTCGGCCTATGGCAATTCAGGATACCTGGCATACTTGAAAACATGTCCAAAAGCTATAGATCAATTTACGAAATGTATGCATAAGTTCTACGATGCCTCTGGCCCTGAGCCATAGGCATAACATCTGGCTCGATGAGACCGCTCGTAACCTCGCGTCTCATCAGTCAGTTAGCATCCAGCATGAAAGTACTGACTTATACCTCAAGTGCTAAACTTATTGCCGACCTTAATCGACATGGTCCAGACTGGATCTATCGTGGCCATTCAAACTCCAAATGGAATATTGAATCGCTTGTAGCTAGAGACGCCAGGAGGCTATCGTTGGATGTCGAATGTTTTGAGCGACAGGCGATCGCAGGCTTCAAAAAGAGAGCCCGGGGACTTACCCCGCGTTCCGAGCATCCTAAAGGACTGTTAGAATGGTTGTCTTTATTGCAGCATCACGGTGGGCCGACAAGGCTGATTGATTTTACATACAGCTATTGGGTCGCACTGTTTTTCGCGACAGAATTCACATCTGGTGACTGTGCCATCTATCTGCTCAATACAAGGCCACTCACGAAGCATAAGGATATTGTTGACCACGACAAGTTTCTGTCATGTCTTCTTGGATTAGACAAAGATCACTATTGGGTAAAGAAGGATTACACATCAATACAAATGTGCATGCCAGATAATCTAAATGAGCGAATTGCCATACAGCAAGGGCTCTTTGTATACCAAACAAATATCCGTAACTCATTCATAAAAAGCTGTATGGCTCCCATAAGTAAAGTTGAGATAAAGAAGCTGATTATCAAGAAGTCTATCGTTAACGACATAAGGCAACGGCTATCTAAAACAAATTGTATTTCATCTACGTTATTCCCTGGCATAGATGGATATGCACGATCAATGAGGAATTGCTAACATCCGGCTGCAAATCGACGCCGCTGCGTGTCGCGATTGAGCCCCCGCGTTCTGTCTCGTATATCGAACTCCTCCGGCGAACGACTGCGAAAGGAGAAGCGTTATGTGCAGCAGGAAACTGTTTTGGAAACTGATAGCTTGTTCTCTTGTCGCGGCGTTTCTCGGCAGCGGCTCTGTTGCCGAGTCCGCTGAGCGGGAACTGATCACTGCAGCGGGAAAGCCGGCAGAAGGGCTGCTTGACGTCTTTCTAGGTGAGCCGTTCTTCGATATGCAGGTTGTATTTGATGAGGGGGATCATGTTCGCGAGCCGTACTTCGCGATTGCTGTTGACGGGACCCTTCTGGCGGTGCGCAACAACACAAAGCATCTCCGGCGCAGCGAGGACGGAGGAAAAAGTTGGGGGAAGATTATCAACGTGCCCATCACCCATTCGGACAGCAATCTGATTGTCGATGAAAACACTGGGCATATTATGTCGGTGCGAATGTGGAACGGCAAGGACAAGGTGTTTCGGAGCAAAGACCACGGCAAGACATGGACGGAGGAAGATACTAGGATCAACCCCAACAAGTTGTTGAAAGGATTTGCGGAAACTGGTTTGAAGAAGCGAGTCACGAAAGGAGCGAAGGACAAAAGTGACACGTACTTCATGCATGCCAATGCCAGCGAAGCGGGCGTCACCCTCCGACATGGAGAGCACAAAGGACGCCTGTTGGTGAGTGCAACGTTCCGGCCACACGCCAAAGAGCATCCGTCCGATAGAGATCCTGCCGATGCGATCTTCAGTTGCGCTATCTACAGTGATGATGGCGGGGCCACATGGCAGGTCAGTGGATTCTTTCCGGAAGGTTATACTGAGGAGGCAGCTTTGGCGGAACTGCACGACGGTCGGATTTACTACAATTCCCGAAGCCATAGTGGGTATTACGACAAGACCCTTGCCCGCGAGCTGCGGCTAGACGAATGCAAACGACGGGAGGCCTGGAGCAACGATGGCGGACAGACCTGGGAAGACCTGAACATCAGCCAAGTGCTTCCGGACGGCGGCGGATACGGCCGAGGCTACGGAATGAAAGGTGGATTAACACGCTTGCCTGTGAAAGACCGGGACGTTTTGATTTTCAGCAACGCGGATACGGGCGGGGGAGACCGGAAAGAGATGACCGTCTGGGCAAGTTTTGACGGCGCCAAGACCTGGCCCGTGAAACGGCTCGTCTATGCTCCGCACGGCGCCTATTCGTCATTGGTTGCAGGAAGGCCGGACACGATCGGCGAAGGCCTGATCTACCTGCTCTTCGAGGGTGGGCCAGACGGCAGGTATTCCGCCATGCAGGTCGCCCGCTTCAACCTGTCCTGGATACTTGAAGGTGAACGGACGGGCAACGGTGAAGTGCCACAGTGGGTTCTCCCATAGGTAGCGGCTTCCTGTGCTGCATGTGGGCGAACCTGGCCGAACCACACGCTGGACCAGAGCGGCCGATGCGGTGGGAACTAAGTGGAACGACGATCGGCGGCCACGTGGTCAGCTTCGTCGTTCTGTCCGATGCAACCGAAGCGCAAATCACAACGGAAACACGGTCACGATTATTCGCAGCCAGGCCATTACGCGGTCACCGTCTGTACGCAAAACCGATCGTGTCTATTCGGTGTGATTGACAACGGCGATATGCTGTTAAACAATGCTGGCTGGATGATTGACGAAACGTGGAATGACATCCCAGATCATTACCCAGGCATTGAATTGGATGTGATGCAGATGATGCCCAACTATCTTCATGGAATAATCGTTGTTCGCGAGGTAGGGACGGCTCCCCGTGGCCGTCCGAATCTTCGAAATGAAAATGGACGCAAAACACAGGTCGGGCCAAGAATTGTATCGCCTCTAGGTCGTAACATTGTTACCATTCAAGGCAACGGGAGGGCACAGGAACCCTCCCCTACAACGCTGTCGGACGTCATGCAACGGTTCAAGTCATCGACAACCAAGCGATACATTGATGGCGTCCGCACCCATGGCCGGCATTCATTCTCCGGCAAACTGTGGCAACGCAGCTATCACGACCGGATCATTTGCAACGAGACGGAATTAAACAGAATCAGAACCTACATCTGCAATAATCCCGTCGACTGGGAATCCGACGAAAATAATCTTGAAATGAAATAGAAGACAGAAAAAATGAATCCAGCGGGACCTCCGGGACCTCGCCCCTCGGCCCCAGACCAGCGGCGTTCTGTGTCAAAATATCTGCTTGCATAATACCGAGTGGTAGTCCATGCATACCGTCAAGACGAAAATGAAATCCGGCTCATTTCAGCACGCAAAGCGACGCGAAATGAGCGCAGACAGTACGGACAATTGCTATGAGAAAACAATATGACTTTTCCGATTCTATTCGGAACCCATATGCCAAGCATCTCAAGAAGGCCGTAACCCTTCGGCTTAACACAGACGCTATCAGTTACTTCAAGGCATTGGCTACTGAAACTGGGATTCCCTACCAGAATCTCATCAATCTCTATCTCACAGAATGTGCTCACTCGGGAAAGAAGCTTGCACTCAAGTGGATTTCCTAGACTAGATGAACACAGAACAAAGGGCTGCAAATCACGCCGCAGAGCGGCGGCCATGAGCCCTAGCGTTAGCACCCCATAAAATTAGCTGTTAGTAGAGATTTCTATGGAATATCGCTGGTTGTATGATGAACATTCTGCTCCAGGTGTAAATTATAGCGACCCGGAAGTTGCTGAGAAGTATGACGAGACGCATAACAGTCTGTATGATCCATTACAACAGGCTTGCGAAACCTTAGATCAGATTGCTCTTACAAAAGACGACATCCTTGTTGATCTTGGTGCAGGAACCGGAACGCTTGCCATTGAAGCAGCGAAGCGCTGTAAACAAGTTTATGCAGTGGACATTTCACCAGATATGTTGTGCTATGCTAAAAGAAAAGCTGAGATATCCGAGATAAGTAATATTGACTTCATTGAAGCCGGATTTCTTACCTATGAACACAAGGGTGATAATCCGGATGTGATCGTTTCTTTAATTGCTCTGCATCACCTTCCTGATTTCTGGAAAGCTGTTGCGATTCAAAGAATATATGATTTACTGAAATCCGGGGGGAGATTTCTATTAAGCGATTCTGGCTACTCGTTTCCGCTATCGGAATACCAAATTGTTTATAACTCTAATATGGCAAAAAGGAAGGCTCAAGTCTCAAAACGATTATTCGAACAAATGCAAAAGGATAGTTCTACAGAGTTTATGACCTTCACGTGGATACTCGAAGGTATTTTAGATAGAGTAGGATTTGTGATTGAAAAAGCAGATTATGC
>CAZLTY010000038.1:0-25012 GCA_964562575.1 uncultured Pirellulales bacterium | reverse complement strand
TCGTCTTTAGAGGTAACTTGCTTTTTCACCACCTAAGACGCCGAAAGCGCGAGAGTATTTGATGCGCAGAGATTGATTTGGATGTAACTTGCTTCAGACGAGGGAATTACAGCCCCTGTTTTCTCTGCGTTCTCCGCGATCTCTGCGGTCAGTAGAAGATACACAACAGGACCAATTTTCGATTATTCTTGAGTCTCTGGGCTGGGCGCGTATAATCTCGTTTCCGTGAAATCAACATGACAGTATTGATGGAGAATTTACACAAATGGCAAGTGCACCAAAAGCAAATGCGGTTGTCGGTCAGTCCGGCGGCCCGACGGGCGTGATAAATGCCTCCCTGGTCGGCGTGATCGAAGAGGCCCAGAAACATCCGGAAATTGAGAACATCTACGGCGCGATCCACGCCGTGGCAGGGATGGTCAAGGACGATTTTATCGATCTGGGCAAGCTCACTCCCGAGACGCTCGAAATCGTGGCGGCATCGCCCTCCTCGGCGATCGGCACCAGCAGGGACAAACCCAGCGAGGAATATTGTGCCAAGATCATCGAGGTCTTCAAGAAGCGCAACATCCGCTACTTCTTCTATATCGGCGGCAACGACTCAGCCAACACGGCCCACATCCTCAATACGATGGCCGACGAGGCCAACTACGACATTCGTTCGTTCCATGTTCCCAAGACGGTGGACAACGATCTGCTCGTTACTGACCATTGTCCGGGGTTCGGCACGGCAGCGAAGTTCGAGGCCTGTGCTTTGATGGGAGACGATCTCGATAACCGCGCCCTGCCGGGTGTGAAGATCGACGTAATCATGGGCCGCCACGCAGGCTTTCTGACCGCTGCGTCGGCGCTTGGCAAGCAGAGAGACGACGACGGTCCGCACCTGATATACGTTCCCGAGAGAGTCGTTCCGATGGAAAAGTTCCTTACCGACGTCGATGCGGTCTGCAAGAAGCTGGGCCGCTGCGTTGTCGCGGTTAGCGAGGGAATCTGCGACGGTGACGGTGTCACCTGGGCCAAGAAACTTGCCGAGCAGGCCGAGACGGATGCTCACGGCAACATTCAGTTGTCCGGCACGGGCGCCGTGGCGGACTTCCTGGCCGGCGAGGTCAAGAGCAAATTGAAGGTTAATCGCGTCCGGGCCGACACATTCGGCTACCTGCAGCGAAGCTATCCGGGGATGCAATCACCCGTTGATGTTGCAGAGGCACGTTGGTGTGGACGGCATGCGGTTCAGTTTGCAATGGAAGCCGACAACGGATCAGTGGCGATCAAGCGAACGGGCAACGGTAAAGACTATGCGGTCGAGCTGTTCCGCACGGAGTTGAAAAACGTCGCCGAGCATACGAAACCCATGCCGGACGAATTCATCAACGAAGAGGGCAACGGCGTGACCGAGGCCTTCATCGAATATGCGATGCCACTGGTAGGCGAACTGCCCAAGACCGAGTACTTAGGCGGCTGTCCGCGAGTCTAACACTGTTTTCGAACCTGGGAATCAATCGGGCCTGCAATTTTAATCTTCCGCGGGCCTGATTCTTTTTCAACAACTAAACAGTGCCTCGACGAACGTGGCAGGGTCGAACTCGGCGATGTCTTCGGGCTTTTCGCCCAGGCCTACGAACTTGACGGGGATGTCGAGCTGGTCTTTGATGGCGATTACGATTCCGCCGCGTGCGGTGCCGTCGAGTTTGGCCAGGAATATGCCGGTGACATTGATCGCTTCGGTGAACAGTTTCGCCTGGGAGATTGCGTTCTGGCCGGTCGTGGCGTCGAGGACCAGCAGCACCTCGTGGGGGGCGTCGGGGATCTTTCGCCTGACCACGTCGCGGATCTTTGTCAGTTGCAGCATGAGGTCCTTTTTCGTGTGCAACCGACCTGCCGTGTCGAGGATCAGAATGTCGGCGTCTCTGGCAACGGCGGCCTCGCAGGCGTCGAAGGCAACCGCCGCCGGATCGCTGCCGCTTTGGTGCTTGACTATCTGAACGCCGATGCGCTCGGCCCATATGCTCAACTGCTCGACCGCGGCGGCGCGGAACGTATCGCAGGCGGCGACGATGACCTTCTCGCCGCTGCCGCTGAAAATGTGGGCGAGCTTGGCGATGCTCGTGGTCTTGCCTGTGCCGTTGACGCCGGCGACGAGAATGACGGTCGGACCGGTTGCGGTTGGATGCAACTGCCTGTCGCGGTCGGGCCAGTAGCTCTTGATGTGCTCTTTGAGAAAGGGGATAACGTCGTCGGTGGTCGCGATCTGTCGGTCGCGAAACGCTTGGCGCAGCTCCGAGACGAGCTTGTCAGTCGTCTCGACGCCGATGTCGTCGCTCAGCAGCGTTTCTTCCAGCTCATCGAGCATATTCTCGTCGATCTTTCGCCCCAGACTGAGCACGGATGAGAGCGAGCTGCTGATCTTGTCCCTGGTCTTGCCCAATCGTTCTTTGAAGAATCCGGCCGTTTTGGTAAAGATTCCCATGCCTGGTCGCCTTTCGCGAAATCAGTCTTGAGCTCTTGGCACTTAGTTTTGAGTTAAGCAAACATGTCAAAGCCAAAGACTCAAAACCAAAAACTGATTCTGATAGTAGCGATATTTGGAGGAATTTCAAGTCCGCGCAGGATTTAATTTTCCCCGATACCATCTCGGCCGCAAGGCGGCACTTGCCGTCTTTAGGGTAGCTATAGTAATTGCTTTTGAGCGGCAAGTAGAAGGTTTTTGTATTCTGGCAAGGAAGGGAAATCAGCCTTAGCCGAAGCTAAGGCGGCTTTTTCCTGACGCCGTCCAGAATCAAAAAGATTCGTTTGCCCGCCAAAATGAATTCTTAGAGGTGCCCTTAGGTCAAAACGTGAAGAATTTCCTTTGACAGGCCGAACAACCCCGGTTAGAGTTTGCCTTTGTCGTTTCGCACTTGCTGAGTGCGGGCGTATGCTTGGTAAATGTGGGATAGAATAAAGATCCTCTAACATGGATGTTCCGGTGGGCATTTGTCTTTTGCATCGAACACCGGTTCACGTAAGGACGGAAGTGTGGCAACCCCCGAAGTTGAGGACATTTTTACTGATATAGTCGATCGTGCAAAGGCGCTTGACCCGGCAAACACACGCAAGTGGTTCGAAAAGCTGACTGTTTCGCATCTGGACGGCGGCTCACTTGCGGTGGGTTGTCCGGACCAAGCCACCGTCGAGTTTCTGCGGGACAATTGCAAGAGCAGTTTTACACGCGCAGCTCAGCAGATAACCGGCCATCTGATCACCGTGGATTTCAGCCTCGAAGCATACACTCAATTCGAGGCCGGCTCGGCAAGCTTCGAGGCCAAGCTTGGCGATTCGGCCCTGAAGAGCGCACGCAGAATGGAGGCCCCCAAGCTTCATCCCGACTATACGTTCGAGAATTTCGTCGTCGGGCCCAGCAACCGTCTCGCTCACGCAAGCTGTATCGCCGTGAGTCAGTCCCCAGGGAATACGTACAACCCGCTTTTCGTTTACGGCAGTTCCGGACTGGGAAAAACTCATCTGCTGCACGCCATCTGTTTTGAAACTCGCAGAACATCTGACGATGCCACAATCCAGTTCCTGAGCTGCGAAGATTTTGTCAACAGATTCATCCGGGCGATCGAGGAAGGAAATCTGGCGGGATTTCAGAGGCAGTTTCGCACTGTTGACGCGATAGTGATCGATGACGTTCAGTTTTTGCGCGAGCGCGAGCACAGCCAAGAAGAATTCTTTCACACGTTTAACGCCCTTTACAACAATGGTAAACAGATCATTCTCAGCGCCGACTGCGCGCCAGGCAAGATTCCATCACTTGAGGAGCGTCTGATCAGCAGATTCAACTGGGGGCTGGTCGCCCGGATCGATCCGCCGAGCTATGAGACGAGGGTCGCAATCGTGCAGAAGAAGGCCCACCTTCGGGACCTCGACATTTCCGACGAGATCGCCGGGTACATCGCGCGCAAGGTGCACGCGAACATCCGGGAGCTGGAAGGCGCCCTGACGACGATCTACGCCGTAGCGACTACGACAGGTCAGCCGATCGACATGGAATTGGCCCAGATCGCCCTGGAGGGACAGATCGAGGCGACGGCCCGGCACATAAGCATCACCGATATTATCGAGGTAGTGACGGGCTATTTCGACGTCCGACTCGCGGACATACAGAGCAAGAGGCGCAGCCAGAGCATTACCGAACCACGGCAGATTTGCATGTATCTGGCCCGGAACCTGACCAAACACAGCCTCGAAGAAATCGGTGGCCACCTGGGCGGCCGCGACCATACGACCGTCATGCACGCCTGCAACAAGATAAACCGGGCCAAAGACGCCGACCCTAAGATGAACGCGCTGCTCGGCGACCTTACAAGACAGATCACCCAAACACCGCAGGCCTAAGAGCACCTAACAAAATGAGTCTGCATTCGAATCGCTTATTTTGCCCCTGGACGGCGTCAGGCTGCATCGACCATCCTCGGATGGCCTGCTTCGCCTTCCTTGCCAGAGTCAAAAACGCGGATTCTCGCTGCGACGATCATTTTGTTAGGGGCTCTAAGCCTGGTGCGCAGTCGTCTGCGAATTGCATTTGATCAGTCGCATTTCGCATCGAGATCATCTGAATTCTGCACGAATACCGATGGCGAAGGGCTCGCTTTTTCGGTAACATGTTGCTCGTCCGTCATATAGTTGGGATTGTTAGGAGCACAAGAACTTGGCGTCGGAAGTTGTCAAAAAAAAATCGCTTCGTGTGGTTTTGATTGCATCGGAACGTACGGTCGGCGAGTACCCGGCACTGCTCAAGCTTCTTCTTGTCGGTCTGGCGGACAAGTCGGTTCCGACGGCTCTGATTTGTCCGCCGCTCTGCGATTCGGAGTCTATGTTCACGGGCTCGGCTGAGGTTATCAGCCATCCAGCACTCGATCTGCCGTTGAGCAAACGTTTCAACATTCGGCTACTTGCCCAGCGGCTCGCGAAGTTCGAGCCTACCGTGCTGCACTGTCTGTGCGAGAGCAAGGCGTCACTCGCAAGGCAATTGGCTCGCCGGATGGATTTGCCCTACGTGTTGACGGTTAACTCGGTGCAGGGGCGATTGGAGCAATTCTCCGTTTCGGCCAAACGCTGCAAGAGAGTCATCGTCCCGGCCAAAACCATAGCGAACAACATGGCCAAGACCCACCAGGGCCTTGCCGAGCGAATAGAACAGATTAACATCGGGACTTTCGTCGCGGAAACCTGCGGGTGTTTTACACAGCCCGGCCGGATTGCAACCATAGTGACGGCTCATCCTTTCGACGACGCCAACGACTTCGAGAATCTGTTCGGTGTGCTCAGGCATTTGCTGATTGACGGCTATGAATTTATGGCGGTGATAGCCGGTGATGGGCGGGCAGAGAGACATCTCTGGAAACTGCTGACGGCGTTGAGCCTTTTGCAGGTTGTCACTATGGTCCCGAGATTGAAACCCTGGCGTTCGGTTCTCGCCGCCGGTGACATTTTCATCAGGCCTCAGCCGCGTCTCGCTTTTGATACTTCTTTGCTGGAGGCAATGAGCGTCGGCGCAGCGGTTGCAGGCTGCAAAGGCGGGGTCGACGATCTGATCGTTGAGGACCGCACGGCTGTCGTTTTTGATCCGAAGGATGAGCTTAGCATGTTGCGATGCCTGCAGAAACTCTTGGGCAAACGTGAGTTCGCACGCCAAATCGCCCGGAACGCCCAGGAATACTTGAGGGCAAACCACGCTGCCGACAACATGATTTCCGCCACGATCCAGGCATATCACAACGCGCAGGGGTGATTGGCGTCGAACGCAGCGTCGGAGCAGAACGACGAGAAATCCGAAAAGCGATTTTCGCATGGGGGCTTTTGGCCCCTCAGCGGACCACTCGTCAGGGAAGCTCGATGTCGATCCGCTTTTCCGGCGGTTCATCTTTGCCGGCTAACTGAGCGCCAAGCTGGTGTGCTTGATCGAGCGCCGAAGGATGTTCTTCGATTTCGCCGCGGTCATCGACCCGATCGACAAACAGATTGGCGACGTATTTCACCTCCAGCGCGTCAAAATATGTTTTCATCGTCAGGCGGATGCTTTCGAACTGCTTTTTGCTTTTCGATCCCCCCACTGCGATCACCATCGCCCGGCGGTCGCGCCCGACGGTGAGCGACTCTTTCTTGAGCACGTACTTAAGGGCCCAAAGACACTGGCCGCGATCGATGAGATTCTTCGCCTGGGCGCAGACACTCATAAAGAATATGGGCGTCGCGAAAACCAAACGGTCCGCGTCGAGCATCTTTTTCAGGAGCATCTGATAATCATCCGGGACTTTGCACTCGCCCGTGCGGTAGCAGGCATTGCACTCGATACAGGGACCGATCGTATACTCGGACAAATGAACGTGTTCAACGTCTGCGTCCACAGATTCGGCGCCAGATAGTGCGCGGCGCAAAAGCAAGTCACTATTGCCCTTGATCCTCGGGCTTGTTGAAATTCCAAGAACTTTCATCTCATCTGCGAAATACAATATTGCCCGCTACGATTGTCGCGTGAACCGAGAGGTCATCGTCGAGCAGGACCAGGTCGGCATCTTTCCCGACAGCGACCGCACCTTTTCTATCACCGAGACCCAACAGGCGGGCAGGGTTCTGCGTGACGGTCTTGATCGCAACATCAGTCGGGCAACCCGTAAAGGCGATGAATCGTTGGAGCAGTTGGCTCAGCCCCAGCGCGGTGCCTATCAGGGTGCCGTCGTGGTATCTGGCGGTTCCATCTTCGGATTCGTATTCGACGCCATTGTAGATGAACTTGCCGTCGCCAAGACCGATGGCCTGCATGCCGTCGGTAATGGGTATACTGCGCTCGGAGCCAACCGTTTCAAAGGCAAATCTCAGAACAGCCGGGTGGATGTGAACACCGTCAGGGATAAGCTGAACTGTAATGTGCTTTGTCTGGAAGATCGCAATCAACGGGCCCGGCGAGCGATGGTGACAGGGTATCATGGCGTTGAACAGATGCGTCACATGAGAGAGCCCAGCGTCGAAGCCGGCAAGAGTCTGCTCGTATGTGGCGGCCGAGTGAGCGAAAGAGGCGACTACCCCCGAGTCCGCAAGCGAGCGAATGATTGGCAGACTCTCTGGCAGTTCAGGCGCGATCGTCATCATACTGAGCCGGCCATTTGTCGCTTCGAGAATTTCCTCAAAGACCTTCGGCGAAGGCGGGCATATTGATCCCGGTTGAATCATCCCTCTCTTCTGGAGCGAAATGAAGGGACCTTCCAGATGGATGCCAAGCAGATTCGCCCCGCCGAGATCACGGCCGACATTCTCGGCGGCCAGAGCTAGATGTCTGTTTTCGGCGCCCGGGTTGAACACTGTCGTCGCGAGAAAACCGGTGGTCCCAAAGCGGGCGCAAGTCCTGGATATGGCACCGAGAGCCTCAACGGTGCCGTCAAGGGCATCGGCGCCACCGGCACCCTGGATGTGGACGTCGATGAAGCCTGGGGCGATCATCCTGCCCTGGGCGTCGAGCGTGTTCTCGCACGAGCCGGCAGATCCAACCTGAACGATGACACCGTCTTCAATCAGGACGCAAGTACCTCCCTGCTCGGGGCCCGCGTCGAACAATCTGCAATTGGTTATAAGCAATCTTTGTGTCATCTTGATCTTGAACGGATAAGGGTAATGGACCAGAGGCATAATTGCAAGACCTTGCTGACGAAACTACATCTTTTTTCCGTCGCCGGCGAGACAACGCGCCCCCGGGACCAATCGACACAGGTATGGGACGGCGTCATCGCGCCCCTTGTAGAACGTCGCATGCAGCCAGACCCTCAAGTGAGTCCCTGAACTGCAAGCAGGCAAACGGATCCGTCGATCCGCCCTACCGCGAAGGGCAGTCGGCTCAGCACGGGCTCGCAGTCTGAGTTGTCCCGGTCACGATTTCACGCGGTCGATAATTCCCTTTCGGAAATAGAGGCCCTGATTGACGATGGCTTTGCATCGGGCCTCCAGTCGGGCCATGACGGCATCGTTGTAGGGCGTGAACTCAGAGGCGGTCTTGACATTCTCTTCGACCTGCTGAACGTTGTCACAACCGGCGATGTTAGTGCTGACCGGCACCGAGAAATTGTAGAACAGAGATTCCCTCATAGTGATCGCGCCTGGCCTTTTCGTCGCCATGCGTGTTGGCTGCTCGCTCAGCGGCGGAGGCGTCCAGGTCGACAACATCCGCCCGCGCGTGGCGACCTTCATGCCGATGATTCCGATCTTCTTTTCGAGCGCCACGGGCAGCAGATGCTCGATGAAACTGTATTGATGCTTGTCGGCAGCGTTGAACGCCATCAGGAGCGTGTCGAACGGATAGTGATTGATGGCTTCGGCAAGGATGAACGGATCGTAGTGGCCGGTTATCCCCAAAAAGCGTACAATGCCTTCGTCTCTGGCTTTTTCAAGCGCCTTAATCGCCCCGTCTTTGGCGAAAATTTTATCCGTGTGCTGCTTGGTCTGGACGTTGTGCAACTGCCAGCAATCGAGATGATCGGTTTGCAGCCGCTTGAGACTCGTTTCCAGCAGGCGCATCGAGCCGTCGTAGCTGCGATCATGCGTTTTGGTCGCCAGGTAAACTTCGCCACGGCGGTGTTTGATGACGCGGCCGATGTTCTGTTCACTCTTTCCCCCGCCGTAGGACGAAGCCGTGTCGACATAGTTGACACCGAGATCAATGGCCTTGTTGACAATCGCCTCGGCCTGGTCCCGGTCGCTGGTCTCAACGACCGCCTGCCCGCCAAGGCTGAAGATACCCACGCGGTGGCCGGTCTGTCCCAGATTCCGTGTGGGCATGGCTTCGAATATTCGCGGATTGTGGGGTAGCGGCCTACCCTCCGAATCGGTCCCGATAGAGGTTCTCTCGGATTGTACCGATGCAGTTGCCCCGGCCGTCGTCAGAGCCGTCGCCATTGCTGTGCCAATGAACGCTCGACGGTCGAGTTGATTTTGAGAGTTTCCGTTTTGTGCCATAATGACCTCCAGTTCCCAAATATTGAAGTTACTATTGGATCAATACACAAACAACGCAGTTCATTATGCTCTGTCGGGGGCATCCGACCGCAGGATAGTATACCACTGTCGCCTGCAATTTGCTTGTTTTTTGCGGCCTATTTATGCTACAATTGATTGGGCTTTTGTTGAGACAAGCGTACGGCTTAAAGCTGGCAATTGTTATGACGAGCAGAAGAAAGCAACTCGAGCGAGAGATAGCCAGAACTGACGACCCTGTCATACGAATGCAACTGCGCGAGCTGCTGACCAAGAAAGGACAACGACAGGAAAAGCCAATCAGACGGATTGAAGAAGCCCTGGACTCTCTGCTGCGTCAGGCGATTGGCCGATTGCCCGATCAGGCTCCGTTCGTGTTGATAATCATCGTTGTTACAATCGTCCTGTTCATCATCTTTATGGTTTTGGAGAGTGGAGCTTGAGAATCTGCTCGGGAATCGCCCAGATTCCGACAGTGTCCTTAACAGACCACTACACCCGGCGCAAAACTTGACTGTTTGCCGAAGTCTTCTTGACCATGGCCGCCACGGCCTGCTCATCGGCGGCGTCATGTGGAGCCTGTCCTGGACGCCCGGCTTGAGCGGGTTCGCCCCGCGGCTCTCGTCTCATTTCTCTCGTGACCGCTCGTCGAAGCCGCCTTGATCAGAGCAGCTTCCAGTTCGGCAAGTTTTGCGGCCTCGTCTTCTTGCCTAGACGGCCCGTTCGCAAAATGGCGCAACGCACCGTAGCCAAGCAGGCCCGCACACAGCAGAATCAGCAAGCCAGAAATAAGGGTATTTATCCTTTTTGTCATAGTCAGAATCCGCCCTCTCGCAACCGTGCCTGTCCATATGAAACATGCGAGTCAAAAAAGGGCTGTGAGCAAGAAAATGCCCACAGCCCGAATCAAACATCCGACAAGCTTACTTTATAGACAATTTGCAAGCCATAGTGCGGTCAGCGCGGCCAGGTCCTCCATGTCAATCACTCCATCGCCGTTCACATCTTCACACAGCGGGCAATCCGCCCCGGGCGTTTTGTCCGGAATGAAGTAGTAATCTTCCGTTTCGCCTATTTCATACCGTCTCGCCGGCCCGGAGCCACCGTTGCCCTTCTCGCCAGGACTGCTGCCGCCCTTCCAAGGCTGCTCGGAAATAGTGATTCTCATCCACACCGCTGACGGCCCGCTCTTCGGGTGCCACGACAGGAACGCCGGCGTGGTAACTTGACTTAGCCCAACCGGAAGACCGAAAAGATACTGGTTCTGCACGGCCCACTCCGGTGCCGAGCCGGCATCACAGGTGGCCGTATCGTCCCAGTCACCGTCACGATTGAAGTCAAACCAAACATTCACCCAGAGATCGATCTTCGGGTCCGCAACAGTAACCTGATAGTCAAATGCAGCCCATTCGCAGTGAGGCAGAGTCAACGGGACAACAACACCGTCATCGCCCTGGTCGTCATCCGACGAGTCTATCTGAGGAGTGATGTTATTGGAACCATCTTCGTCCGCTCCCGTATCAGCTTCGCGCTCACTTGTTATCTTCTTGCCGAGGAAGGCTCCCGTCGGAGCGTTCAAATGAGCAGGTCCGTAGGGCCCGACCGCGCTGCCATCGTTGAAGACTGTGGGGAAATTGGCCTGCACGGTGACAGGCGAGGAATATGCGGTCATTGTCGCGCCGTAATTGTTGGTGCTGTCCGGCGCGTCGCCGAGGTCGGGTCTTACCGGGGCATCGCACGAAACATTGACACTCAGCACGCCCTGACCCGTATCGGAACCGTAGCCCCCGACCTCTACCAGATACTGCCGGCCGGCAACGACGTCGATTGTAACCTCAGACTGGCGATCACAGGCATCATCGTTACACGCAATCAGATCGCCTTGGCTCGGGTTACACTGACATCCATCGTAGACCGCCAGCATCGTGTCGAAGCCGCTGCCGCACAGACTGATAGTGGCCTGTCCCGTGCAGACAGCAGTGTAGCAATACCAGATGTTCGGACTGTCCATGCAATGACCCTGGCCGTCAAAAGTCGCATCACTGGTGTCGAAAGACAGGGCTTCGACCTCGCGGATGGGCCGCGCGTTATGGCAATCGTCGTTTGACGACGCAGGCGGCGCGCCGCTGCTGATTGTCAACCGACCAGGACCGGCTTCTTCATCGATTCGACTGCCAACCTCGATCAGGTACTGGTTGCCGGCGAAAGCCTTGAAGGTGACCTGAGAGTCGAAGCTGCCACCGAAGTCGTCATTGCACTCGATCAGTGCGTCCGACGTCGGGTCACAACTGCTCCCGTCGTAGACGGCAAGCATCGTGTCGACGGTAAGAACGGAACCATCGAGGCTGACGGTGACGTCGCCGGTTACCACGGCAGTATAGATATACCAGAGATTCGGGGTGTCAAAACAGAGCCCGGGACCGTCGAACGTCGCGCACGTGGTGTCACACGGCAGGTCTTTCACGTCACCGACGTATCTGGCGCTGCTGCAGTCGTCGTTGCCTGGCCAGTCGGACAGAGCATCGCAACTGATACTTATCACGCCCTCACCCGTATCGCCGGCGTTTTCGCCACCGACCTCGATCAGGTATTGCTTGCCAGCCCTTGCTGGGAAAGTGAACTTCGACTGCTGACTAAAGAAATCGTTGTTGCTCTTGATCAAATCTGCCAAGACCGGGTCACAACCGCACCCGTCGTAGACGGCGACTTCCGTGTCAAAGCTGCTGCCGAGCAGACTGACAGTAACGCAACCGTTGCAGGTGGCTGTGTAGCAGTACCATAAATTCGGACTGGTGATAACGTGCCCTGGACCATCGAACGTCGCATCAGACGTGTCGAACGCCAGGTCTGTCACATTACCAACCGACTTGGCGTCTTGACAGTCGTCGTTGCCCGGCACGACAGCCGAAGCTCGATGCGCAAAGCCCGCCACTAAAACGCAAGAAACTAAACACATTGATTTCCAAAACATGACAATGCTCCTCAAAAAAGTTTGAATTCAAACGATCCATAACTACTGCAAATATACCGAAATTATAACATTATCGGAACTTCTTTTCAACCTCAGAATAGCGTTTCTCAATAGAAAATCCTCCCGGAATCAGGGCCAAGACCGCCCATTCAACCGACGCAGGACTACCCTGATAACAGATCACCCCGCTGCATCTGCGACTATTCAGGCACGTCAGAGGCGATCTTAACCGAACTATATATGCTTGTCGGAACAAAAGGGGTCGCTCTTTTGTACTTTGCCAGACAAAAGCTCCGTTGCGGTCGAATCGGCGAGAAAAATCTTCCGAAGACCCCGTCACATTTCGAATTCGAGGTGGCACTTAACTACAACGCATGATGGTTGCGAACGCCAGATGCTACTGGCGGAGCCCCTGCTTGGGTTAGATCCCTCAAGCAGGGGTTTTCTTTTGAAAAGAATCGTTGCCTTTGGCCTCCTGCATGCCTTCTTTAGGATAGGAAAGACTTGCCAGCCGGCTGCAAGCCGGATGCTTGTAGCCCTTTGGGGCCCCTGCTATCTTCACTCCTCCTTCAAGCGTTCGAGCAGGGGCTCCTTTTATTAGCTTGCCGGCTGGCCGTGACGTATGGCCAACCGTCGCGATTGCCCCCAAATCAGCTTTGTTGCCATGACACCACACGAACGTCGGCAATCTTGGATTCGTCCAGCTCGATCCCGAAGCCCGGCCGCTCGGGCAGTTCGAGCATCCCGTTGACAGGCCTCGGCTGGTGTTTCTCGAAGCTATAGTAGGTGTCCATCTTTCGAATCAGGTACTCCACGAGCGGACAAATCTCGACCGGCTGGCTCGCCACAACGTGCATGGCGGCATGGATGCTGTGGCCGTGAGGGACCACGTTGACGCCATGAACCGACGCCAGCGTGCACATCTTGACCAGTTCGCTGACCCCGCCGCACCATTCCGGATCGGCCTGGACGACCATGATGGCGTCTGCCTTGAGGAACTTGTGCACGTCCCATCGGCCGTAGAAATGCTCGCCCGTGGCCACGGGGATCGACGTTTCGCGACTCAACTCGATGAAGGCGTCGAGGTTGGCCGTCTGGAAGGGCTCTTCTATCCAGCGAGGACGATATTGCTCGGCCCGCCTGGTCCAGGCCAGGGCATAGTTGAGGTCCCATTTCCAGAACGCATCAAACATCAAATCCACGTCGTCGCCCACGGCCTCGCGGAGCAGACGCACGACCTTCGCATCGGCCTCGACTCCCTCCGGACCATGGCTGGGACCGCGGTCCCGTACAAACCATTTCTGATGCCGATACCCCTGACGCTTGAGCTGGCGCGCCTTTGCCTGCAAAGCCGACGGCTCCTGCGAGAATCCCAGGCAACTGGCGTAGGCCCTCACCTTCTTGCGCGAACCTCCGAGAAGCCTATATACGGGCAGGCCGAAGTATCTGCCGCGCAGGTCCCAGAGAGCGTTGTCCACAGCACTTAGAGCCATAACATAATGGCTGCCGCGCGAGTGTCTGCTCGCCCGGAACATCTTATCCCAATACGCCTCGGTGGCCAGCGGATCCTGCCCGATCAGGCCTCGTTTGAAGAATCGATCGACGAACATTGCCGCCTCGTTGTCGATCGGGCCGTAGAAGCCGACCGCGTCGGCATTGGTATGGAGCTTCAGATAGAGGACCCGCCTCTTGTTCTTGCCCGTCAACTGGAGGACCTCCACCTTTGTGATCTTCAGATCTCCGAGCCTACCGCTGCCGCCCGATCCGACCGCTACAGCCTGCCCCGAACCACATATCTGAGATCCCACACCTGCCGCCGCAAGAGCCGCCAGAAAACTACGCCGCTTTATATGGTCAACCATCTGCATTTCCTTTCGCCAAAGATATCGTTTCAGTAAGACTGCATTCTATCACGATTACTTTTGGGCATTGTCATTGCCGCGCAAGCGGGAATCCAGAGCCGCTAACATACTGGATTCCGCATCGAGTGCGGAATGACAACCTGCGCAATGCTAGGCTCTGTCGGAAAATTCCGTCGTCGGCCCGAGAGCGAGCGTTTTTTCGCCTGGTAAAGACGGCGAAGCAGGCGATATCGGTTTTATCGTCGATGCAGCCGGATGCAGCCAGGCGGAAAACAAGCCGCTCGAAGCCAGATCGAGTTTTCCGACAGAGCCTAGTATACTTTGAGATCCCAATACTTGTCACGCACAAACAACAGGCACATACATAAAGAAACCCTCGTCAAGACAAACACAGTCTTCCGAGGGTCCAAAACATAAAACGTCTAACGACTTAATTGTAGGATGTCGAAACGTGACCGTCCGATGTTCTTCACCGCTATGATTGCGCCGACCGTATCAGTCAAATTCTTTGCCCAGCCAAATCCGTTTGATCTTGACCCATGCTCCTTCCTCTCCCTTTGGAACCGGCTGAAACATCAGATAGGTCAACGCACCTCCATAGCGTGGCGCGGCTGCCAGACTAACCGCATAGGTCCGAAATCTCCCGTCTCCGATGATATCGAATTCAACGCTTTTCTCGGCATTGAACCGGAGATTGTGATTGTCCGGGCTGTAATTCGTCCAGGCGATTCTTCCCTTCTTCTGCTGGGTCTTGTACGCGGCGTTGACATAGACAACCGGAGCATCATCCGCCTTCCACAGCGTGGGCGGGCTGATCGCCATGGTCCCACCCTTGACCTGATCAAGCTGTACATATCCTTCAATTGGCCAGCCCGCGTCGGTCGGCCAGCCCTTGCCGGAGCCGGCAACGATTGAATAGTGCCAGTGCTGCCGATTCTTTCCGAACCGCCAGTCCGGAAGCTTCTCGCTGCGGCCGTGCTCGACTGCATAGCCGCGAATGTCATCTATATTGCCCACGATCAGCGTATAGTTGTAGTCATACGTGATGTTGTGGTCCAGGATCTCCGTATGCAAGGGCGCGATATAGCCCGTCGGTGAATCGTGCGTGCCACCTTTGCCTTCCCGACCCGCAAATCCGCCAATGAACAGAAAACAATCCGGCTTGTAGATACCCAGTCCCCAGCCATCGTCATTGACCAGGGCCGCCCAGTTTTCGGTGGCGAGCCAGTATTTCCACGGGAAGCCGGGCTCGGTTTTCTTTGTGATTCGCCTCACCTCATCGCCGGTAAACGGCCGGTCGCCCTGATAGGTCATCAGCCGATAGTATTCACCGTTCGTATAGACCGCCGGCAGTTCCTGATGCCTGCCCCTGTATTGGGTTTGATCGGACCGCGCATTGTCGAGCCGGCACCGTACCTGCACCGTATTCTGCGCCAGTTCAATCCAGCACTCATAAGTACATTCACCCGGCACATTGTCCAAGGGCCACTGCATCGGAACACACTTCACATAAAGGCTCGTCTCGTCCTTCCTGAAATCAACGACCTTCGAACCGTGCCCATGAGCGTCGCCAGCCTGAATTGGGTTCCATCCTATATGCGCCCAGTGCTTCGAGGGCTTCTTACCGCCCTCGACGTACGGCCGCGGATCAGCGAAGAACGACATTTGAATCTGCCGGCCCCAGTCCCAGTTGTTCACGATATTGTTGCCCGTTTTGGAATCCGCGACATAGGTTATAGCTCCGCCAAGCTTTAGATTGACGCCAAGTCTGATGGTTCCGTTATCGATGTATTTCATCTGTGAATAGTCAAATCTCCGCGCGCACGAAGACGTCGGCGCCAGCAAAGATGCGCACGAGAACACAATTATCACCTGCATCATTGTTTGTTGCCGCGGGATGATGCCCCATGTGCGGGGGTACTTGTCGAAGTAGTCCTTGATCTTTTTCATGCTGAGTTGCCTGTCGTCGCCGAACGGCAGGGATGATCGGACCGCGCCAGCGGGTACGATCAATCCCTTTGTTCGCCGTTTAGGCTATCATTGTATCTTTCCATTTCATCAAAGGCCTTTCGCATTTCATCTGGCATAGAATCATAGGCCCACGAACGATCACAATCGCTACCATGGAAAGCAATGTTCTCGAGAAAAGAGACATTGAGCGCATTCTCAACATCTGGATTGCATTTTTGCCAAATACCCATGAATGTGTCGCACACTCGCTGCCACGACGATACGTCTTTGGAATCTATCACTTGTTGGGCATACCTTGCGAATGCACCCATTTGGACGTGAAGCAATCCGTCTGCGATCTCGTCATGGAGATCCTCGGATAGATTGGGAAACGTTCTCTCTATAAGCTCAATTGTTTTATGATGATCGTACATATGCTGATGGCTAACGGCGTGAATCACGCTATCGGCGGCCCCCGCCGATAGCGTGGATTCATCTTGTTCGATGCTCTGGTCTTTCTCCATGAAGTATGGCAGTTCAATGCTCGACTGTGGCCCTGTTGCAATGGCCGGATCTTCTGAACTCCGAATTGCGCCTGCGCGAGCCAGTAGCATGGCGCTGAATCCCTGGGCAAAAGTCGTCACCATGTCTGTCACTTCGACAAGAATTTCGAGCATGAAACGTTCTGTTGCCTGTGCGATATCGTCTGCATTCGTAAACTCAAGCAGGGAGGCGTTTCCCATGAGTTCGGCCTGTGGGCAGAAGAAGTTCCCTCCCTGCGCTGCCATGTAGACCTCCAACGGTTCATCGCGCGATACGATGTCGATGCCTTCGGCGATGCGGTCAGCATCGCAGTGGAACGCGTGCTTCTGCCGAATGTACTTCACCAAAGGGTTTCCTCTGTTGAAGTACCTCTTCAAGCTTGCAAGAGAGTCCTTCGCTTCCTGGGGGAGGTCGTATGAATGATCTCTGTCAAGCTTGCCGTAGGACTTTTCAATTGTCCGCCAGGCTTCATACAGCAGGCCAGCGTGAAGCTTGATGAAGAAGTTGGATTGGGCAACTTGTGCAGACAGGGCGACTCCGGCGCGCGTCTTGAGTCCCTTGTTTGAGACCAGCAAAGTCTTCTGCACAATCCATATTTCATTCAGATAGTGAAGCATCTGCGCAAGGAAGACCTGCTCTTCCCGCGACAGAGCATCAAACTGACTGCGTGTAAGGATGTACTTCTCGATTTTCATGATTGCATCGAACAAGTTATTGAAGGGTTTTACCGTCAATACCGCCCGGACTAATCTAACACTCCAATTTGATTGCAGAAAAACAGTAGAAATAGTATACTTGCTAACCTGTTAACATGCAAATATGAGTATTAACAGCAAAACTCGATAACACCGCATTTGGGAAGAGTGAACTGTGAATGGTGAAGAGTGAAAGATTCAGGCATTGGCTTTTTGTCTGCAAACTCAAACATCCCTTCCATAAGGTCATTTCTCACCTCACTCTTCATAATTCACCCTTCAACCTTTCGCCGCCTCCATCGGATACCGCTTCGTGAGCATTCCGGATGAGGTGCATCTTCTTCTCTAGATTCCAATCGTGGAGAATGTTGCTCATCATCACGACATCGGCCTTGGGCAGAGGGTCTGTGAAGAAATCACCTGTGACGACGCCGATACGGTCGCTTGAACCCGCCGCATCGATCGCCTTTCTTGCGTGCGTCTCCACAGGGGGCAAGTCGAAGCTTTGGAAACGAAGATCCGGATGCCGTTCGGCTACCACGCGCGATAACAAAGCGAGCGAACCGCCAAGGGTTTTACGAATTGCCACGATCTTGTGCAAACGAGCCAGAGTTCTATAATGGCATGGACGTAAAACATGAAGACTGTAAGAATAGCAATGTGTCAGATATTCTCGCTTGACGGTGACCGGCGGGGCAATTTTGTCCGGATCGACAGCGCCATTCGCGAGGCTAAGGATGGCCGTGCCGATATCACCTGTTTGCCCGAGACCGCCCTGCTCGGGTGGGTCAATCCCGACGCCCACGAAAGAGCGTGCGCGATTCCCGGGCCTGATTCGGACCGCCTCTGTAAACTGGCCAAAGATTACGATATTCATCTTTGTGTCGGCCTGGCGGAAAAGGACGGCAAACACTTGTACGATTCGGCGCTGCTGATCGACAACGCCGGAAAGATCCTGCTCAAGCATCGCAAGATCAATCTGCTAGCCGAACTGATGAGTCCGCCTTACACCCCCGGCAACGGCGTCGACGTCGTCGAGACCGCATTCGGCCAAGTCGGCCTGCTGATCTGCGCCGATACGCATGACACCGAGATTCTCAAGCGAATGGCTGCTCTCAAGCCGGATTTGCTGCTCGTTCCATATGGGTACGCCGCCACGGAAGACGCCTGGCCTGCGCACGGCAAAGTGCTTGGGAAAATAATCACCAACACTGCCCACAAAACCGGGGCCTTCGTCGTGGGGACCAATCTCGTCGGCGAAATAACACACGGGCCCTGGAAAGGTCGCGTCTTCGGCGGGCACAGCGCCGCCGCCGACAAGGCAGGCCGCACGATCGCGGTAGCCAAAGACCGCAAGCGGGACATAAATGTCGTCGAATCGCGAATTCCGTAGGCCGTTTCCGACGATTGGGCGAGAGCGTCATCCGGCTTTCCCGCATCGGGATGGGGATCATCAACGCCGCACACAAATTTTTCAAAAATATGGATTTCTTTCTTGAAGTATGTTGCACTTTATTGCATATTATGTCATATTGTACCATAACAGTGAGGATATTGTGCTATGCAGTTGATGTCAATAGAGGATTTGGCGGTTTATCTGGGCGATTCGAAGCGCACGATCTACAAGTATATCGCCAGCGGTGATTGCCCGCCGTATATCCGGATTACCGCCAAGAACATCAAGTTTGACCGGGCCGACGTTGACGCCTGGCTGGAATCCAAGAAGGTCCTTCCGGGACCAGGAGGTAAAGAAATGAGCAATATCGGTATTGTCGAGAAGGGCAAGACCGCCCTCAAGAATGCAGTCAGCAAGAGCAAGCTGCCCTGGACACCTCGGGCGTACGCCGTTTTGGAACAATCCCAGAAGCAGGCTCGTGAAGACGGCTGCGACCTCGTGGGAACCGAGCATATCCTGTTCGGGATCGTATCGGTCGAAGACTGCCTCGGCGCGACAATCCTCAAGAATCTCGGCGCCGACCAGGTTAAGTGCTCTGAACTCTACGAGAAATTGTCCAGATCATCAGGCGGCAAGAGAACAGGCCGGGCCAGGCTCAGCGAAGATACCGACAAGGTCATTCAATGTGCTCAGGAGCAAGCCGCCGAGTGGGACCATGAATACATAGGCGCCGAACACCTGCTCGCCGGCATACTCCGGGCCGGCAAAGGCCTGGGATTCCAGATTCTCGCTGACCTCGGCATCACATTGGATAAGGTGTGTGAGGAAACTGAAAGGCTCATTGTATGCCGCAATGTGAAGAATGAAAGGAGAGAGAAATGATCGTTCCTGCTACATTATTAGCACAAGCAGAACAGTACGCGTCACCTACATCAGCCCATTGGCTTATTCTTGTCCAGTGGATTTTGCCTATCCCTATTGCAGCTTTCTATATTCTTCTCGCCGTCTGCATCTGGAGGGCAGCGAAATATTTCGGCATTGCCGCAAAGGAACAGAAGCTGCTTCGGATGGAAATGAGTAAATCGGCGGAAGAACTCCATCTATTGAGGCGAGAGCTGAAGCAAGACAAAGGTAGTAACTCGGCGGTTCACTAGGAGTGGTCGTTGAGTATATAGGTGGACCGGCACGTGAAGATACGGAGAAAAGGAGCAGCAAATGACCAGTATGCGGATGTTGTTTATTGTTCTTATGGAGTCATCACTTATTCTACTTGCTTTCGTCCTACCAGTCGTCTTGGCCATGAAGTCCTTCCGATTGATGCTGCGCAACAAGAATGAAAGCATACGATTGAGGCTGGAGGTCGGAAAGCTCGCCGATGAGCTTGAGCAGGCACGAAAGCAGAAGAGATGCGCAAAGGGTGGCTAAGACGGTGAATCAGGATGACACTCTCGCGCTCTGCGATGGAACACCACGAACTGAAGAAAGGAAGGAAACACGATGAATATCTGGGAGTTGTTGGTTGTTCTTGTCGTTTCTGTCGTTATTGCCATACTGGTTGCTTTGGTCGTGGTGATCTTCCGCTTGATCTGGCGGAACAGGAGAGAGAACATAAGGCTGCGACTTGAAGTGGGAAAACTCGCCGATGAGCTTGAGCAGTCGCGAAAGCAAGAAGGAACCGAAGGAGGCGAATCCGCGGATAAATTGAATTACAGGTAAGGATATCAGGATAGCAGATTATCAGGATGCCGGATATCAGTGAATCAGGACATCCGGTAAGAACATCACCCTCACCGGTGCTCACCTGATACCCTGACAACCTGATGCCCACTACCTGATTTCCTGATACTCCGATAACCTAATATGAACTCCCGTACATTCACATAGATACTCTCTCCGCCGTGACGACGCGGTCGTTGTCGTGGGGATCTTTTTCGATCTTGATCTCGACAAAGGCCTCCGTTTCTTCGATCAGCTCGCGGACGGCGGGTCCCTGGCCGTAACCGATTTCCAGCATCAACGCGGCGCCGGGCTTTAGGAATTCATCGACCTTTTCGATCAGGCGGCGGTAGATATCCAGCCCCTCGGTCCCGGCCAGCAAAGCCGACTTAGGTTCGTAATCTCTGACGTTCTTAGCCAGCGTTTCATACTCGGCGCTGCTTACATAAGGGGGATTGCAGACTATTAAGTCAAATGCTTCGACATCCAGTTGCTTTACAAGGGGCTCGAACAGGTCACCCTGCAACAGCTCTACTCGCTCGGCCAACTGATGTTTGGCAATATTGCCGGCGGCAACCTCAAGTGCGCCGGCGGAAACATCGGTTGCGATCACGCGCGCCTCGGAGAAATTCTTGGCAATTGCAACGGCGATGCAGCCGCTACCCGTGCATAAGTCGCAAACGAACTGCACGCCCACGCGCGTTCGCAGAAATTCGATGGCCCGCTGGACGAGCAGCTCGGTCTCGGGGCGCGGGATTAGGCAGTCGCTGATAATATCCAGCTCGATCGAATAAAACTCGGTCCTGCCCGTGAGGTACGCGACGGGTTCATGCAGGCCGGCCCGCTTGACCAGATCGTGCAGTTGGTCCAACTGCTGCTGTGGAACGGATCTATCGAATTGAGTATACAATTCGATGCGCGTCAATCCAACGGCGTGACAGAGCAGGAGTTCGGCACTGAGCCGTGGAGAGTCGACACCCTTGTCGGTCAGGTATTCGGTGACCCAGTTCAATAGTTTTTGAATAGACCAGCTAGCCATACCGCGACTATGTCAGAAATACAGTTCTGCGGCAATGTAAAGACGCCACTGACTAACACGTTCGGCAATCTCAATTATCATTAATCATTGATCAAATATAGACCTTGTCCATCATCCGCGGGAAGGGGATGCACTGGCGGATGTGTTTTTGGCCTGTGATCCAGGCAACGGTCCTTTCGACGCCGAGCCCGAAGCCACCGTGCGGGACCGAGCCGTACTTGCGAAGATCCAGGTACCATTCGTAGTTTTCGATTTCCAGGTCCTGTTCTTTGATCCGCTTCAGAAGCAGGTCGTGATCATCCTCTCGCATCGAACCACCGATGATTTCACCGAAACCCGCGGGGGCAAGCAGATCGAAGTTCAAAACAACTTTCTCATTTTCCCTGTCGGCCTTCATGTAGAACGCTTTGGCCTGCTTTGGATAGTGCGTGACAAAGACAGGCTTGTCGTGCATCTGCGAGATTATGGTTTCATCCGAACCACCCAGGTCTTTCCCCCATCGAAACTCGGCGGCCAGTTGGGCATGCTTAGGATTGTTCTCAATTCTCGTATCGACTTCGGCAAGCTCGGAGCGCAGCTCGATCAGCTCGGCGGCGTTCTTATCCCGCTTCCACTGTTTGATCTGGCCCTTCTGCTCCTGTTCGAGTTCAGCAATCCGGCTCTCAATCTGCTGCTTTTGACTCTTCGACTCTTCCAACTGCCCGGCGAGGAAGTCCCTCGCCTTCTCGCTGGTCAGAATCTCGACCGAGTCAGTATACGTCAGTCTGTGGAACGGCGGCTTGATATTCTCCAGTGCAGCTATATCGGCGCCCAAAGTCTCGAGCTGGCTCCTGTTGTTTTCAAGGACCCTGGCGACGACGAAGGAGACGAAATTCTCCGCAAGTTCGAGCAATCCGTCGAGATCGATATATGCCACCTCTGGTTCGACCATCCAGAACTCGGTCAGGTGCCGGCGCGTCTTGCTCTTTTCCGCTCTGAAGGTAGGCCCGAAACAATATACCTTGCCGAAACTCATCGCCGCCGATTCCAGATGCAACTGACCCGTCTGGCTCAGGTGGATCGGAGCGCCGAAATAATCAACTTCGAAAAGCGACTGCTTCTCCTCGCCCGCTACTGCAGTGAGTATCGGCGTGTCGATCAGCGTGAAGCCGTTGTCGTTGTAAAACCTGCGGATCGCGTCGATGACGGTGTGCCTGATCTTTCCGATACACCATTGCCCCTGCGAGCGGAGGTGGAGGTGGCGATGTTTGAGCAGAAAATCAATACCATGCGATTTCGGCGTAATAGGATACCCGTCCGCAAACGAGACGATTTGCACATCAGTGGCGGCCAGTTCGCAGCCGCCGACGCTGCGCTGCTCAGCCCTCACAGTGCCGGTGACGATCAGTGATGATTCCTGCCCCAGGCGCTTCAACTGCCCGAACAACTCGTCGGACACTTTGCCCTTTTCCACGATACACTGGCAAAGACCCGTCCCGTCGCGGACTATCAAAAACAAGACCTTCCCGCCTCCGCGGCTGTTGTACAGCCAACCCGACAGCGTCACCTCTTGCTCCACGTGGTTCTTCAACTGCTCGATATAAACACTTGTATTACTCGTCATGTATCATTTCCTCAATGCCGTCTCATTACGTTCGACTTTTCAGCTATAGACTATACATCCAAAACCAATTTCCGCAAGGCATATACTTGCAGGCCCCAACACTTCGATCTCGACTGCAATTGACAATCTCATTGACATCTGTCCGAGGTAGTGATAGCGTTCTTTCAGCTAATCCTATGGTGCCTCAGACCTTTGAGAGGACTGTAATATCATGAGTGACAGAAGTGGCCGTGTATGCCCGGTAAAAAGAGCGGGCAGTCTCGACAATAGAATTCGCAGATGGCTGCAGGACCCTCAGAAGATACAGAGACCCTAAATCGACGAGGGGATGACGCTTCTGGATATCGTTTGTTACCCAAGCCTTTTCACCGTCGCTATGGCTCAAATGGTCGGCAAATCCGGTCGAGTCATCGCCGCCGATTTGCAGGATGGGATGCTTGAGAGACTAAGAGATAAGATTCACGGAACGGCCCTTGAGGAGCGCATCACATTACATAAGTGCCCGGAGGGCAGAATAGGCGTCTCAGACAACGTCGATTTTGCCCTGGCATTCTACATGGTTCACGAAGTCCCCAACCAGGAGGAGTTCTTTGACGAGGTGCGATCAATACTCAAACCCGACGGGCTGGTCCTGATAGTGGAACCACCATTCCATGTCTCAAAGAGGGCCTTCGAGGAAACAATCGGCAAAGCCCGTGATGTCGGACTGACGCCAGTCGAACGACCGCGAGTCTTTCTCAGCAAATCAGTTGTCGTCAAGAAGCAGACCAAGGAGTAGAGAGGCGTACGGCGGAGACGCGATGAGAAATATGGACCTCTTTCATACACCCGAGATCTCAACTATTCATTCTTTCCGGGTTTACTTCTTGTATAGCGCCTTCTTGGTGGCCAGATAAGCCAATAGTCGGGACCTTTCTCAGAATCGTTCAGATATTGCCAACAACTCGTCAATCAGCCACTGGTGCTTAGGCCCCGTCGATTGTGTGGTGCGGCGGCTTCAGGAAGACAGCCGTGATCGCAGCTAGAATGAGCAGGCTCGAAGCTCCGTAATAGGCGTAAGCAAACGTCTGGTGTGCCAGGTACATTCTGCCCGCCAGGTAGGCCAGCATAAACCCGCCAACACCCCAGGAGGTAAACACAAGACCGTAATTCATTCCGAAGTTCTTCAGGCCGAAGAAATCCTTGGTAACGGATGGGAACAGCGCCAGGTTTGCACCGTAGTTTGCCCCGATCAGCGCAGAGATGATCGCCATAGTTGGAATGGTCCCCAGGCTGTTTTCACCGGTCGCCCTTGAGAGTACGAATATCAAAACTGCCTGAAAGACGAAGCATATCATCATTGTCGCCTTGCGACCGATCTTGTCGCTGAGCATCCCGGCGACTATGCGGCCGCCCCCGTTGCCGATGGCGAGCACGGCCACCAGCACAAAGCCCAGGCTTATTCCGACCTGCTTGTCTGCGATGGCGGCGAGTTTGGAAATAATCATCAGGCCGGCCCCGGCTCCGCAGGCATACATGAACCAAAGCAGGTAGAATTGAAGGGTGCCCAGCATTTCCCTCGGGGTGAAGTCCTCTTTCTTGTCCAGGGTAAGCTCTCTTCCCTCGGCCTCGGCTTTTTCCCGCGCCATGGCCGTCTGTTTCAGGCGTCCCACCTCACCGTATTCCTGGATGAACTGAAGGACCTTATGCGGAGCACGTATGAGTTGCGCCAAGCTGACGACCACAATCAGAAACCCTATTCCCAATATGAGGATGGCGGCGCTGAAATCGCAGGTGATTATCAGCCACCTTGAAAGCGGCGCGGCGTAGACCGAAGCCAGCCCGAAACCCGAGACAACGATGCCGGCGATGAGCCCCGTCTTTGCGGGCGGGAACCACTTGACTGCCGGCGGTGTGGCCGAGGCGTAGCCAAACCCGATACCCGCACCGGCGAGGACTCCGAACCCGATGACAAACATCGCAAGCGATGACGTCATGCTGGCGAGCACGAAACCAACGCCAACAAGGATGCCTCCAATTGTGGCTACCATCCGGGGCCCAAATTTGTCCTGCATCCTGCCGGCAGGCACCATGACAAGTGAGAAAATCAAGCAGGCGACCATGTACGGCAGCGACTTATCGCCCTCGTCCCAGCCCCACTTCTCGGGAATGTGTTTGCTTATCACGCTCCACGTGTAGAGGATGCCAAGCGCCAGGTTGATCCCCATTCCGGCAAACGTTACTTGCCAGCC
>CAZLTY010000037.1:0-25159 GCA_964562575.1 uncultured Pirellulales bacterium | reverse complement strand
AGTGCCGTATTCGGTAACTACGTAGTGGATATCGCCGCGAGTGGTCACTATCCCGGCCCCTTCGGTCAGGGCTGGCACAATCCGGCTGATCTGGCCGGCTTTCGCGGTGGACGGCATTGCAATTATTGCCTTGCCCCCTTTGCTGCGTGCGGCGCCACGAATGAAATCAACCTGGCCGCCGATATCACGGTAGAACTGATAGCCGGACGAGTCGGCACAGACCTGACCGGTCAGATCTATTTCCAGTCCGACGTGAACCGCCACCATTTTCTCATGTTGCCCGATGACATAGGGATCATTTACGTACTCGGCAGGGTAAAACTCGAAGAAGGGGTTGTTATCAATATAACTATAGAGATGTTGTGAGCCCATGCACAGGCTGGCTATGATTTTGCCACGGTCAATGGATTTCTTCGCACACGTAATTGCACCACATTCGACGAGGTCTATAATCCAGTCGCTGAACATCTCTGTGTGAATTCCGAGGTCCTTCTTGTCTCTCAGAGATTCGGCCAGGGCCTGAGGGATGAGCCCTATGCCGCATTCAATTGTGCTTCCGTCATCAATTATTCTGGCGACATTCTGGCCGATCCGGCGCAGTGTCTCGTCAGGTCTGGGCACAGAAATATCAAGAATGTGCCCGTCATGAGGCACCATCATGTCTATGTTATCGACGTGAATGAGACAATCCCCGAATGTTCGAGGCATAAAATTGTTGACTTGTGCAATGACGTACTTGGCATTGGCGGTGGCGGATTTGACGATATCCACAGAGATTCCAAGACTGCACAGGCCGTTCACATCGGGCGGCGTTACCGTAATCAGTGCAACGTCCACGGGAATCCGTCCTGTCTCGAACTCGCGATGTATCTCCGACAGGAATATCGGCGTGTAATCCCCGATTGTTCTCTCCATTACATCCCGCCTGTTGTCGGCGATGAAGAAGCTGTTCATCTTGAACTTCCCTCGCAATTTTTTGTCAACGCCGGGAGCGGCGCCCATTGTCAGCAAACGCACGATATGGGCATCGTGAATGTGGCTGGAGTCCTCAATCAGAGCATCGATCAAATGTTGCGGTTGGCCGCAACCTGTTCCTATGAATATGGTATTGCCGGGCTGAATCAATTTCACAGCCGCCCGGGCAGTTCCTGTTTTGTCCTTGTATTTCTGTTTCCAGTCGAATCCCTTCATGTCATTTCTCTAGGGTCATTCTGGCATCAACAGCAATAGCAGCCGTTCCTTTGGGGCCGACAACGTACGGGTTTATATCAACCTCCTTGATCTGCGGAAATTCAGTGGCCAGTTGTGAAAGTCTCTGCAGCGCTTCGGCGATTGTTCCGGTATCCACACCTTCCTGACCGCGCACTCCCATAAGCATTTGATAGGTCTTCGTGTTTACGAGCATCTGCAGTGCTTCTTCGGCCGTCAGCGGCGCCAGGTAGAAGGAGACGTCCTTGAGCACCTCGACCATGGTCCCGCCCATTCCAAACATCATCAAAGGGCCGAAATGTGGTTCACGTTTCATTCCAAGGATGACCTCTTTTCCCGTCTTGACCATTTCCTGGACGAGTACGCCGAGCACCTCCACGTCGGGCATCTTTCTGGGTATTCTGTACATCATTAGATCGAAAGCATCCATGACCTCTTGACGGCTTTCGAGGCCGAGCTTGACTCCGCCCACATCAGTCTTGTGCACTATCTCCGGTGACCAGATCTTCAGTACGACGGGAAATCCCAGTTTTTGGGCGATACTGGCCGCCTGTTCGGCGGTTGTGGCAACGGAGGCTTTCGGTATTGCGAAACCGTATGCTTGAAGAATCTCCTTGGATGCGACTTCACCGATCTGGCGGGTGCCGTGCCGCCTGTGTTTTTCGATTGTCGTTTCGGCCTTTCGCCGACTAACCGCGAAGAGTTCGACGATCCGTTTAGGGCGGCAGCGCCACCTGACGTATTCGGTTACGACCTTGATGGTATTGACAGCGGTCTCCGGAGAGTCATAGCAGGGGACTTTCCCTTCTCGCAGAATTCTGGTTCCCTCCTCCATCCGGCTGGCTCCGAGGAAACAGGCAAGAATCAGTTTTCCCGGTTTTCGCTGCGAGATTTTCACGACCCCCTTAGCGATTGCGGTCGGATCAGTCATTGCCTGGGGAGTCAATAGAACCAGGGCTATATCGACGTCGGGATCGTCGAGAGCCACGCTAAGTGCGAACTCGTACCTCTCGGCCAGGGCATCGCACAGAACGTCAACGGGATTTTGCAGACTCGCAGCGGCCGGCAGGTTGGAGGCCAGTTTTGCTATCGTATCGGCAGACAGTCTTGCAAAATCCAGGCCTTGTCGCTCAATTGCGTCTGTAGCCATGATTCCCGCTCCACCGGCGTTGCTTATGATGGCAACTCGCCTCCCGGTCGGAAGCGGCTGATTGGCAAACGCCTGGATATAATCGACCTGAGACTTGAGGGAGTCGCAGCGAATAATCCCCGCTCGCTTAAACAGGCATTCGTATGCAATGTCATCGCCTGCAAGGCTGCCGGTATGTGATGTCGCCGCTTTGGCGCCTGCCTGCGTGCCCCCGGGCTTCATCAGAAGTATCGGCTTTTCGTGTGAAATCGCCTCTGCCTGGCTTACGAAGGCGTTACCGTCACTGATGCTCTCGAGGTAACCGGCAATGACTTTGGTGTGCGGGTCTTCTCCGAAGGCTTTGAGCACGTCCAATTCGTCGACATCCGCCTTGTTACCCACACTGACGAGCCTGCTGAAGCCGATGCCGCTGTTGTTGGCCATATCAAGAACGGCGGCAAGAAGCGCTCCCGACTGGGAAAGATATCCTACGGTCCCGGCGGCCGGGAGCTTTCCGCCGAAACTGGCATTCAGCTTGTTTGCCGGAGCGATCACCCCGAGGCAGTTGGGGCCTATGAGTCTGATGCCGGCGTGTTTTGCGATTTGAACAACCTGCTCCTCAAGCTCTTTGCCCTCTTTGCCAACCTCCTTGAAACCGGCGGTGACAACGATGACCGATTTGACCTTGAGCTTCGCGCATTGCCGCATGACCGCTGGGACGATCCTGGCTGGAACGACGATTACGACCAGCTCGGGAACCTGGCCGATGGAAAGAAGATCGGGATAACACCGCAGACCCTCGATCGTGTCGGCTTGAGGATTGACCGGAAATATCTCACCCTCGTACCCGGCCGCGAGCATATTGGCCAATATCTCGTACCCGACTTTGCCCTTATGCTGCGAGACGCCGACCATCGCAACCGACTTAGGATTGAAAAAGCTCTCAAAATTCATGACAACCGACAGTCCTTCCAAGCAGATGTCAGATTTAGCTCAACAAGTATTCTACTCTATTTGTCCCGCACCTGTAAAGCCTTCTGTTGCGATGGAGCGGTCCGCGGCCTATTTGCCAGCACCGCAACCTCTGCGAATGACATGGTACAGGCCCCTCTCCTAATCCAACCGCATTTCTGTGCCCACCGGTCATGTTACGGTGTGCGGTGCACACCGTAGGCTTTTCATGCCGTCCCGGTTGACAAATGTATGCTCTACGTATTGCGCTGCGCGCGGTACTATGTCTCGAACGCCGAGCACGACCCTGAGTTGCTCAAATGGTGGAACTGGAAGGACAAGGAATCTTGAAGCTGGCCGCTGGCGGAAAGTCCTCTGTGTGCTGCGTTCGAGTCAAGTATTACTTCCGCAGTTCAGGCTGGTGTGGCTCGATGTGAATTGTAATATTGATCGGGCGTCTTATCTGTTCATCAAGGGCTTTTTCCAGGCTCACCGTTATTTCGTGGGCAGCCGTCACATTCAGGTCCGGGTCGACGAGGATGTGCAGATCGAGAAAAACTTCTCTGCCAACCGTGCGGGTCCGCAGTTTGTGCCATTGGCGTATGGAAGGGTCCGAGTCGATTATTTGTTTTATGTGTTCGATTGTATCCTGATCTACGGCACTTTCGGCCAGCTCGTGCAGGCAATCGCCGATCACCTTGACGCCGACCCAGATGATCATCAGGCCGACGGTGATGGCGGCGACCTGATCGCCGTAGGCAAAGCCGAATTCCAGTGATATGAATCCTATTGCGACCGCGACAGAACTCAGAGCATCGCTCCGGTGGTGCCAGGCATTGGCATAGAGTGCGGGACTGTGAGACTTGACTGCCACCTTTCGCGTGACCCGGTAGAGCCACTCCTTGGCTGCAATTGACACGATTGCAGCGGATAGAACACCTAAGTGGGGCGCGGTGACCTTTTCTCTCGCAATGGCCATCGTGGCATAGTAGATCATTGTGCCGCCGACGAATATCAGGATCAGTGCTATCAGCCCGGCTGAAAGTGTTTCGGCCCGCCCGTGGCCGTACGGGTGGCTGCCGTCGGGTTCCTTCGCACTGAGACGCATACCCAGTAACAGAACTGCGTCGGTGGCCAGGTCCGAGAGAGAGTGAACACCGTCGGCCACCAGCGCGAGCGATGCCGCCAGCAATCCGACTGCAATCTTGATTATTGCCAGGGCGATGTTTACTACAATGCCGAGATATGTGACCGACTTTATCTGTCTCTCGCCGGCGTCGTGTTTTTTCTCGCTTGCCACTTGATCAGCCCAACACTTCCGTGCGTATCCTCGCGACCACGCCGAGATATTCGGCGGCGACGCGGGGGTCTTTTGCCTCGACGATTGCCCGCATCACAGGTTCGGTGTTGCTGGTTCTCAGATGAAGCCAGCCGTCATCGAAGTCGAATCGGCAGCCGTCTGTGGTGTCGAGCTTTGCCTCGGCGAAGGCCTTCTTCGCCAAATCCAGGATTTGCTGCGCATGATTCTGCTCTGCGCCGAATTTCTCCTTGGTCATGTGATAGCCGCCGATTTCAGCGGCCAATTGGCTCACTGTTTTTCCGGTCTCAGTCATAAGCTGCAGGACAAGGGCGATCCCCACGAGGCTGTTGCGAACGGGCCCCACACGCAAATCTATCACGCCGCCATTGCCTTCACCGCCGATGATGCAGTCGTGCTCGAACATCGCCGCGGCGACGTTGGCCTCGCCGACAGCAGTTCGAACAACCTGGCCGCCGGCCTTTTCGGCCACGTCATCGATCATCCGGGAAGTCGAGAGATTTGCCGCTGCTTTTCCCGTACTCTTGCTGAAGATGTTCTTTGCGGCCAGGGCGAGCGTGTATTCTTCGCCGAGGTACGTGCCGTTCTCATCGACAATGGCTAATCTGTCGGCATCGGGGTCCTGGGCAAGACCGATGTCCGCTCCCTCGGCTATTACAATCTCGCAGAGCCCGGTGAGGTTTTCGGCGATGGGCTCTGGTTTGTGGGCGAACAGGCCCGTGGGCTCATCGTTTATCGCAACGATCTCGCAGCCAAATTCGGCCAGCAACTTCTTCGTTACGCGCCCGCCTGCTCCATTGACGCTGTCGAGGACAACCTTGTATGCTTTGGCGGCGATGGGCTCTTTGTCCACAATCGCCAGAATCTTGCCGATGTGGGCGCGGTCGGTGCGATCGCTGAGAGTCCGCTTGCCGCAATTAACCGAATCTGCAAATGCGAAGGTCTTGTCGAAGAATCGCTGCCTGATCTGTTCTGCCTGTGAAGCCGGCGGAGCGACGCCGTTGTCGAGCAGGAGCTTTATGCCGTTATACGCAACCGGATTGTGCGAGGCGGTTATCACCACGCCGCCCGCGCAGCCAATCTCTCGCAACATTACGCTTGCGCCTGGAGTAGTCACGATCCCCAGATCGACCACGTCGATTCCAACGGCGCACAATCCCGAGGCCACCGCTGAGGCGAGCATCTGCCCGCTGGGACGCGAATCCCTGCCGACGCATACCGACAGTTTCTCTTTCTTTGCCGAGTGTGTCTCTTCTATAAATGTGCCGAACGCGCAACCGTACTCGGCGGCGATAGGTGCGCTGAGGTTCTCGCCAATAACACCTCGCATCCCACTGACGCTTATTATCAATTGCTCAACCACAGTGAAACCTCCGTCTGGCAACCAAGCCGCTACCGAGAATCAATCCAGCGTACAGACGTAAATCTCGTTCACGAAATCGAGCTTGCCGAGTTCATCGATCGCTTCGGCGTCAGGTTCTTTGTCCAGACTGACGGCCAGCATGGCTTTCTGCTCGTCGGGCTTCTGTCCGACACCCATGGTGCAAATGTTGATACTGTGTTTGCCACAGACGGTTCCGACCGAACCTATGACACCGGGCTTGTCATCATTGAAAATGACCAGCACGCTGCCTTGCGGTGTTACTTCAATGTTAAAGCCGTCAATCTCAATGATCCGCAAAAGGCTGCCGCCGAAGACCGAGCCGGTCACGCTGCGCGTGACTTTGTCGGTAACGACTTTTGCGCTGAAGCTCGATGCAACGTCCTTGGCCTCGGTGTTTTTCGTCTCGTCTATGCTTATGCCTCGCTCCTTGGCCAGGACCGGCGTGTTGACCATATTCAGCGGCATATCGAAATGCTTCTGCAGAAGGCCGATCGAGAAGTTGAGCGTGACTGGCTCGACAGCCAGCTCGGCGATGGACCCGCGGTACTGGACTTGGATTTCCTTGATGTGGCCCGGAGCGATGGTGCTGACAACCGAGCCGATTCGCCGGGCCAGCCTGGCATATTGACTCACTATCGCCGGCACGGCACCCGATGTCGATGGTGCGTTAAGTGCGTTCTTGACCGGGCCGCCCTTGATGGCGTCGACAAGGATCTGAGCCGCCTCGACGGCAACTTCGATCTGAGCTTCCTCGGTGCTTGCGCCTAAGTGCGGCGTGGCGATGCAATCCTCGAACTCGCTGAAACGCGTATTCTCCGGCGGTTCCTTGGGGAAGACGTCAAGAGCGGCCCCGGCGATGCGATTAACGGCAAGTGCCTCGTAAAGCGCATCTTCATTGATTATTCCGCCTCGCGCGCAGTTGACCAATCGCACGGTGGGTTTCATCATCTCCAGTTGCTCGGCGCCGATCATGTTCAGCGTCTGCTCGTTTCTCGGCACGTGAACGCTGATGAAGTCAGCCTCCTTAAGAATTCTATCGAGATCCTCAGTTACTTCGACGCCGGATTTCTCCGCATCGGTCGGCGCGGCAAAGGGATCGTGGCCCAGAACTTTCATATTGAAACCTTTTGCCATCTGTGCGACAGCCATGCCGATCCTTCCCAGGCCTATCAGGCCGAGGACCTTGCTGTTCAACTGGTTGCCCGTGTATTTCTTTCGGTCCCATGCACCGCTCTTGAGGCTGTTGCAGGCCGGGACAACATTGCGGCTCATAGCCAGTATCAAGGCCATCGTATGCTCGGCGGCGCTGAGGGTATTGCCGCCGGGGGTGTTCATGACCATTATGCCCTTTCGGGTGGCCTCCGGGATGTCGATGTTGTCGACACCGACGCCGGCCCTGGCTATTGCCTTTTGCTTGCCGGAGTTGGCCAGGATTTCGGGGGTCACTCTCGTGCCGCTTCGGATGATCAAACCGTCGTGCTCGCCGATAATGCGGGCCAGCTCGTCTTTGTCTATGCCCGTCTTGACGACGGCTTCGACGCTGTCCATGGAATTGAGCAAGTCAATCCCCTCCTGTGCAAGCTTGTCTGTGATAAGAACTTTTATCATTGTGCAACTCCAAAAGGTTATAGCTTTCCGATTCTCAAAGTGCATATTGTAGCGAGGCTCGCGCGAATTGCAAGCGTTGATGGCTGCAGGATCTCTGAAAAAAAAGTACGTGGCCCGGAAAATGCTTGTTCTATTGGCGATGCGGCCCTGTGTGATCGAAACACACCCCGCCCCTGTGCTATCGGTATCCTCACGCCGGATACATTTCGTCGGCGGTAACGAGGAAGAACCCGGGAATCCACCCGTGGTACTCGTGATCTATCGACATCTCTCTTTCCTCGGCCGGCACTGCCCAGCCCGTGTAGACCTTACGAACCCATCCGTCGGGCGTTACGTTACTTTCCACGAACTGCCAGCCCTCCCGGATAAAACTTCTGTACCGGTCGGCAATCCATCCTTTTCGCACCGCCTCGTGAATGCCGGCGACACACATGCCGGTGCCGGATGTTTCTTCCGGCGTACTCTCGTTGTCGACCAGAACACGCAGACCTCCGTTGGGACCCTGCGCTTCGACCACGCCGTCGGCCAGAATCGCCAGGTCGGAGGCGATCTCGTTGAAGGCCTTGTGCCGTCTCGGCAGATGCCGCAGCGCTGCAGTCAAGGCCCACATCAGCCAGCCGGACGCCCGGCACCAGCACGTCGGTCCGAGACCCGACGGATACAACGCTGTCCTGACCAGCCCGGTCTTACGATCCAGAAAGATGTCCGTGTATGACCGGATCTGATAGAGGGCCTGCTTGCGATATACGATCCCAACTTCCTCGTCCAGAAGCGAGGCTATCATCAGGGCGCGGACGGTGAAGAAGGCAACATCCGGAATAGCAAACTCGGCAAATCTAACGTCATCGTGGGCGACCAGACCATACCTGTCACGCGGCGAGACGTGAAGGATTGCCTCGGCCACGTCCAGGCACACTTGGCGCGCCCTCGGGTCCGAAGTCTGTTGATACAGCTCATGGCAGGCGAAGGCCAGACCGAAGAAGCCTGCGTATGTGGTGAAAGGCAAGGGGCCGGAGCGTATCAGCCGCGAGCGGGCTCCACCCTAGCTCTCAAGAAACTCTTCGTCTGTCAGTTGCCGATCGTGTTCCAGATGGTACTCAAACCAGGATCTTGCGAAATCAAGTGCCTCGAGCACGCCGCGTTTGCTCCACCTCAATAGTCCCTCGATGCGAAAGGTCCCGTTCCAGTCGGTGTCCAGCGATTGGGGCCTGTCGGTGAGCGTTCTGTGCAGTACGGCGGCGACGATGGTCGGCACGTTTGGCTTGAGCCTGGTGCGAATCTCGGCGATGGTCAACTGTCCCCGCGGCGATCGCGGCCCAGACAGTGCTTCGCTGCCCGATAGATGTGCGGCGCCCAAAGATCCGACGCCCGCTGCAGCCATTGTCCGGAGAAAATCTCGTCGTTTCATATCCACATAATCTCCCGATTCAGTCAATCACCCGATAGGAAAACGCGCACAGGCCAGAGACCACTCTCGTCCGTGTCACGCCAACTGTCTGCTTGTATCAGATTGGCTGCTTTCGTGTCAAGGGCAAACGCCACATGATATGAAAAAAGGGCCCGCACCGATTCAATCGGTGCAGGCCGTGAACTTATGCAGATTTAACGCTTCAGTTCGTCCAAACAGAACCTACTTGATGAGCCGAATATCGTCAAAGTACATCGTACCTGCGCCGCCGGCCGCAGGGCTGCCCTTGGTACCAAAGCCGATGGTGATACTGTTGACATTAGTAAGATCTACGCCAAATGACTGCAGGTCGATAATCCACTCGGCCCACGCACCGGTCTGCGTTGCAGCGGGGTCATCGTGATAGACTGCTGCGGTGCCGCCGGCCGCGACGAACATCCGTTCGGCGGCATTGTCCGGGCCGCCATTGAACCACAGAGACAACTTCGTGACACCTTTTTCTGTCCAATCACGAGGATAAATCAGTGTCAGCGTTGCTTCAGATGTCTTCATGTTGTTGTCGTAGGCGTATCCCATCGACTGCGCGCCGCCGTGAACGACACGCTGCTCGGCGTAGGGCGGGAGTTCATTGCCCACCAGTGCTCCGTTTGTTGTGGTTCCGAAGCCGTCTATCCATTTGTCGAATATTCTGTTGCTCGCGGCATCTGGCGGGTCAATGTCATTGTAGGATTCAAAGTCGTCCACTCCGATGAAGTCGGCGATCGTGAAGCTCCAGGCCAATCCCTTCACTGTTTTGTCCGAATAGACCGTGTCCACACGCCAGTGGTAAGTTGTTGCCAGTTCAAGCCCACCGGGATCGTAGCTTTCCGAACCGAGTGCTTTGTTCCCTACGTACTCGGGTGATGCCGCGGTGGCATTCTTCACGGCATCGGCATCGGTGCCAAAGTACAGTTCGCTCGAGGCGGCATTGCCGGCCGGCGTCCAACTGAGAGTTGCTGCAATCTGCACATCTGCGGCGCCATTGGCCGGCTGTGGATTGGCAATGGCACCCGGAGTCGCGAAGCTCCAAACTTCGCCTTTGTGCGTTTCAAAACTGTCAAATTCATCGACCCGCCAGTAGTAAACCTTCTCCCCCTCGAGAGAGGCGGGCTTAAACGATGTAGGGGCCCGAGGCAGACCTCCCGCGGCGTTGCTGACGGTATCGGAATCTTCGCCGAGATACACGGTGTGCAACATCGCCCCGAAACCCGCTGTCCAGCTAAGCTCTGAGTCCAGCGCCACCGAGTCAGTGCCATCGGCGGGAACGGGGGCAGAGGCCGTCTTTGAAGGAAGCGAAAAGCTCCAGACATCGCCTTGCCACGGACTATTTGGGTCGGCGTCGTTGACTTCGTCGATTCGCCAGTAGTAAGTTGTCCCTGGAACAAGACCCTCCGGATAGGGAAATCCGGGGAAGCCTGCTGTGGTAAATGTCGCGGATTGGTTGCCCACAAACACACCTCCAACTCCGCTGCTTACATCGTCGGGGTTATCACCGAGGTACACGTCATGTGATACCGCCTGAATCCCCGGTTTCCACGTGAGATTCACCCACGTGCTGAGATGTACAGCGCCGTCTTCAGGGTTCGGAGAGGAAGCCTTTCCTCTGTCAAATGCTCCCGGCCCAACTCCGGGAACATACTCTCCCTCGTAGACATTAATAAAGTCCAGCCACAATGTGGCGTCACTGGCGGCACACCATGTCTCAAGTTTTACGTTTTCGGTCAGGGCTTCTGTTTGGTAGTTGTACTCGGCCCACTCGGTCGTCAACTCGAAATCCGTTGCTCCCCAGGCATCGACGGAGTTGTCTGTTGCTTTCAGCGCCACAGTAAGCGGACGCGGTTCTTCGGCTTTGGCCCAGAAACTGACCGTGTAGTTCTTGGAAGTGTCGAGGATTATTGGGCTGTTCGCCACAATGAAATACCAATTGGTGCCTCCCAATGGATGAATCCTCAGGCTTTTTGAACCGTCAACGAAATCGGTTTCATCAATTTCAGCGTTGCTGTTTAGGCCAGCTTCCCAACCCCAGGTCCACCACCCTTCGTAAGCTGCGTCGTTCAAAATCACCTCATCTTCTTCAAAACTCTGATTTTGCAGCAGGTTTTCGACTTGCCCATGCGTGACTGCCGGCAATGCAGCCATCAGCCAAACGCAGCAAGTCAGACAGATTAGTCTTCTACTCATGGCAGTCCTCCCTATATATGGAACAGTTGACAATGATTTCGACATACGAAGATTCTGTTTGCCAGGATTGCTATTTGCGACTTGAAGCTACCTCCTTTCTTCCTAGGCCGCGCACGTGCGATCAGGCCCAATGGCAAGAGCCTGAATTGGGCGGTTTCACCATACAGAAGAGCGCGATCTACACGTGCCGCTCAGATTACTTATATCAGATTGCCCGGGTTATCGTCAAGGATAATCTCTTGGCGAGAATATGTCTGCTGTCCGCCCGCGTGAGAGAAGACGGTGCGAGATACATTTCTCATCATTTCCGAGCAAAGAGGTCAGTTTTGCGTTGCCACCGCCCGGGCCAGAGTTACGGCCCAACCGGAGGCGAGAATGATGATCAGGGCCAGAATCATGTACCTGATCTTGATCTCTGCAAAAAAACGCCTGATGAAGTCGAAGTACACCCCGAAGACAGCTACGAAGAAAGCCAAACCTCCTGCGAGAACGGCCCCGCAGTAGAGCAGACCGGCGGCCGGCTGCACAAGGAAGGCATCGGCAATATCTCCCCGGGCGAAGGCGAGCGTTGCCGTGGTCATTCCACAACTCGGGCACGGCAGGTTTGTTCTCTGCTTGAATCCGCAGTAGCCGAGATGTCGGCCGACGTCGACTCGGTAGTGTGCAACCAGTGCGAAGGCGCCGAAGTATACCAAGACCGCCAGGCAGACAACTGCCGCTATGATCCGCTGGCGAGAAGATGCCCGGCGGAACATTTTCACCCCATTTACCTGTTGGCTTGTACGCATAACTACGTTAGAATAGGGCAACGTAATGGATGTGTCAAGTTCACTAAGCGGGTAAAGAAGATATGGCATTAGAGCAGAGAGACTTGAGCATGATGCTGGAGACGGCTATCGTGGCGGCGCGCCTGGCGGGTCAACGGGCGATGGAAGAGATCAATTACACCAACGTTTCCGTCAAGGGCGGCACCGAGCTGGTAACCCAGGCTGACGTGCGATGCCAGGAGATAATCATCGACCGCATCAAAGAGACCTATCCGGACCACGGATTCATCGCCGAGGAAGGTGATGACGGTAAGATTTTCAGGCAGGCCCCACGGGGCAAGGACATGCTTTGGTGGATAATTGACCCGATAGATGGGACGAATAATTATGCGCACCGCATGCTGTTCTTCACTGTAAGTATTGGAGTGATGTACGAGGGCGAGCCGATCGTCGGTGTGATCTTCGAGCCGGCTACGGATTCGATGTTCACCGCCGTCAAGGGCGGAGATGCACAGCTCAATGGCAGGAGAATAGAGGCTAGCGACGAGGCGATGGACAAATTCGCAAGTGTTGGCCTGGAGAGCCATTTTGACAATGGCGCGCCGAACTGGGCCTGTGAAATAATGACGCGGACGAGATTTCGCAATCTGGGTACGACCGCGCTGCAATTGGCGTATGTCGCAAAGGGGAGCATGGTGGCGACGATCGCCAATACTCCGAAGTTATGGGATATAGCCGCGGGCGTGGTAATCAATCAGGCGGCAGGGTCCGTGATAACGAATTGGCAGGGCGGCAAGATCTTCCCAGTCGATCTGGACAGCTACGACGGGCACAAGTACCAGGTGGTCGTAGCAAACAAGAAAGTACATCCGGAAGTTGTAGAACTGCTAAAGCATTGACAAATCGAAAATCCCTTACCTTGGGTCCGGAACCGGATGCAGGGCAAGGATCTTCACCTTGTCGGCGGTGGATGTCACCTGGCTTCTGTCGAGTATGGCCACGACTCTCTTTTGCGGGCCGTCGGTGCCGATTCTAACGAGGATATACGCCGTAAAGACATCACTTCGCACGGTGGCGAGATTGCTAAGCCGGCAGAAAATAACGTCTCGTTCTTCGAAGTCATTCGTTGCCCCGTCACCGGGGGTGAGATCCGGGAATCGGTCGAGATCGACCGACACCTGCGCGGGATCATCGGCGTGGTAGCACATCTCGGGGACATGCAACAATTCTCCTGTGCTCTCAAAGGCACCGGCTACCGTGTCCCTGTAGGCAACTATCGCTTGGGCGATCTCAGGCTGCATCCAGGGCAGTTGGCCAATCACATACCAGGGGGCGGTGTTGACGTTTACTCGGCCCTTTATTCTGGTCTCGTACTGCGGATGGCCATGATCAGTCGGATCGATGACGGTCAGATATTGAAAGACATCTGTAGCGGCGGGATTGCGCAGATCGAGCCGGACGAACTCTTCGCGAGGCTCTGTGGAGAGCTTTATCCCGATCATATCATTTGGGTCGGTGCTTGGGGCCACCGTCAGAGACCTTGCTATGTCGCCGACGGAGATGAAATCGCCCGGAGAGCTTGCGAGATTATAGTTCTTCTTTGCTGCGGTCAATCCGTTGCCGGTGCCCAAAGTGTTGTTCGCAGTCTCAAAATCCTGGTACACAATGTTCCAATCGTTGTCCGGGCGAGCGTATGACTGCATGATGTTCTTGGATGTGTCCCAGTCGAACCAGGCATCGTCCATTTGCTGCTTGTCAAGATACAGTTCCGAAGCCGACGCCCTTCTCATAAGGTAAACGTCATACGCCTCATCCAGGACGTATTGCGGCGGATCCGAATCCGGTACCTGGGCATATGTCGCCAGCACAAGATCGGGATCTTCTCTACCGCCGCCGATCGACATCAGAGACGAAACACCAAAGTCGCTCGATGCGGCAGAGCCGCTGGTGATCACAAATCGGCCGCCGTCTGCTATGACGTTGCCAGTCAGGCTTATCGTGCTTACGATTGCATTGTTCGGATCTCGCATCTCCAGCCTGAAGTCGCTCAGCCCAATGTCGGTATCGAACGGGTTATAGAGTTCGATTGCATAATGATTGTTTGCCGAAACATCGGCATTTGTCTCACTGATATTGATAGCTATCTCGCTGATGAACGGCTGGGCTTCGAAGCCGTAATATCTCTGCGAACCATTGGACAAGACTGTCACCCGAGCGTCACGATCGCGAAGATCGACTATATTGACTGCCAACTGAGCGGCTACTCTCTCGACGCGCAAAGTGTTGGGATCGCTGCCCAGAAGCGCTCTTCTTATCGCCGCATACAGCATATTCTCGTCCGCGCGATTGACATTAACCATTTTTCCGGCATTAAGAATCGATCCGGCGGGATTGATAATCCGGTCCATATTGTACGTGGTGGCGATGTGGCGATACGCATAGTTCGGATCGAAGGGATCCTGGGCGCGTCTTGACCACTGCGCAAGGTTTCTGGCGTCGTCATCCGGGCGAAGTGAAACATTAGGATTTCTGGAGGGCGCAATCGGAGTTGTCAGAGCCCGAGTACGAAATTCGCCACCCCAGGCCTCCAGTCTTGTGTCGATGTCAGGATGATTCAAAAGGAATCTGTAACGAAGCTCGAGTTCATCGGACATGTCAAACGGTGTGTACGGCATGTTGGGCTCGCCATAACTCCAGGTGACACTCTCTTCATAGGCACGCAGGTTCAGCGGGTCTACGCCGCGGCCGGAACTTGCTCTTTCGGCGAGCAGATCCGTTTCATCGGCGACGGCATGGGGAATACCCGGTCGGCCTGCCAGGGCCAGAAAACCTATCTGCGATTGTCTCGATCCGCCGACGTCCCGCGGGGGCGCATTGGGATCGCCCATCTCGAGCTTGAACGCGGTGTTGGCATTCAACATCGCTGCGTTGTCAATGATCCTGACGGCTACATAAATGGGTTTGCCTTTGCTACTGCTTATATCCGGTACGATTTCCCATTGTGCGTCACCTACTCCGTCACCATCGGCGTCGGCGATTACCATCTGGCCTATAACAGTGGGGTCCTGATAGTCCGGGACAATCCCAGCCTGCAATCCGAGATTCGGATCCGACATGATATAGAGTTGACTTATCTGCCGCCAGTAATAATTGCCGCCCGATTCGTAGGGCTCCAGAGACGCGAGCCAGAGGTTGTTGACGTCAGGGTAGTCATAGTATTCTTCGATCAGAGCCAGCGGCGGGCCGTTTGGGTCCGGCGCGCTGTTCGGATCTGTCATGCCGGGGACATCAAGGACCAGCTCTCGCGATATCTTTGCCACGACCGTTTCGACCGCGAGGTTCAGAGACCTGTTCTCGGATATGGCCGACGTTGCCATCTTATCCACTCGGGAAACCATGACGAACAAGACGCCGATAATAGCCAACAGACTGGTCAGGACCACCGTCAGGATAAGGGCCGAACCAGCGCGAAGCGATTTGTTCAGGATGTCTTTTCTTGCTGCTTCCATTGGTAGCAGGCTAATCGTCCAAATAAACAATATGCGTAAAAGTCCGGCCTTCGGTCAAGACACCCCGGGAGTCATACAGCGTAAAAGTAAATTTCAGGGCGCGTCCGAGTCCCGGGATTGCACCGAAGTGCTCCTTATCCACCTGGTCTCTCGGATAGTCGATATTACGCATGACCACGCCTCCGTAGGGAGGATTCGGATACAAGACTCCGGGGACGGCCTCGGATTCGAGCGCGCCGCCGGCGGTGAGGAGGAAATCGGTGTCCGCCAGGCTGCCGTCGCCGTCCGGATCGACCTGCGGCACCCACCGCTGCTGAGCATCGTACCAACTCTGAATCTTGAACTCGGCGACACCCTCGCACAACAGCATGTGAATCGAATCCGGATCCGCCGGGTCGATCACCGAGCCCCAGACATCTTCACTGACGGTCGGAGCGCCGACCCTGATACCGGTGATAACCGACAGCATATTCTTTTTGTTGTCGTACGGTATCTGTTTCCACTGCTCCAGCGACATATTGTCGTACTCATAGCGATTGTTCCACTCGTACCACTGGCTGTCGGTGAAGCTGTTCGGGTCGAGAAAATTCACCAGAGCGGCGTCGGCGGTCATTATGTGCTGGTTTCTCGCAAGGATTCGCTCCTGTGCTTTTTGACTGTCCACTTTGATCGGAGGTTGGCCTCCAATCACGTCAGGCTTCTTCGCAAGCATATAACATATTCGCGCCGTGTTGCCGCGGATCGTCGGGTTGGCCCCATGAGATTGGAAATCGCCGTCGGCAAAGAACATTACTCGATCGAATCGCTCGTATCCGTCAAGGTCATTGTCCTTATTGCCGCCGGCGCTGACGGGCTTGGCCACCCAAGCCATAAAGATCTCGCTGTCCTTGTTAAGGCCTTTGAAGTCGGCGTTGAGCTGGTCGGTGATGGCCCGCACTTTCCGCATGATCTCGGCGTTTGCCATCGCAGTACGATAGGCATCGATGCTGACTCGGAAGATCACGCTCGCAAAGCCCATGACCATTGCGAGGATACCCATAGCCACGAGCAGCTCAATCAGGGTGAAACCGGTATTAGTTCGTAGTCTGCAGTTCATAGTCCATCGATCAAAATGCGATCAGTTTCTGATATACTGCTATGCATGGATACTTGCCGCCGCCGACTGGTGGCGGGACTACCCACACTGTGCCGCTCGTTGCGCCTTGCCAGTTCTTGTCGAGCACGAATGTACTCGGCGCATCGGTGTCGCGCTGCAGGACTCGATAGAGCAGGCCTGTTTGGCCGTCGACTATTGTGCCGCCACCGTTGATAAACGTCTGCTCGGATTGATTGGTTATCGTGAGCCTGCTTTCATTGCTGGCTCCGGCGACAACTGAGACGGCAACGGGAACCGGAACCGGCCTTGACGTTCCACCCGGATAAGTCGTTGTGGCGCCTACTTTCCTGCTGACAAAGACTGTCACTTGCACGAGCCTGTTGGTCGGATCGGAGGCAAGAAGCCTGCACAAGGCGGACCAGTAAAACTGCTTGCCGGTCGGCGACTTCGTAGAAGGATACGCAAATTCACTCGGGGCGATGGGGCTGAGCGCATCAAAGCGTGCTGCCTGGGTTGGCATCAGATTCGGATCCGTAAGGTCGACGCCGTACAATCTCACCTTCGCAAAGGCCTCATCGGCTATCACCGCTGCGACGGTTCGCTCGGTGGCGATTGCAGTCAAGTGGATACCCGTGAGGAACGTGCCGCTTATGAAAATCATCCCGACGGCGAGCGTGCCGACGGCCAGCAAGACCTCGGTGAGAGAAAAACCTCTATGTCGTTGCTTGTTTCTCATAAGTTGTGTCAATCCGGCGAGACAATTGTCCCCGTGTAAGGGTTAATGTGGACCGGTTCCAGGCTGCTGAGATAGTTGAATCTTTCTATGGCATTCAATTCATCGAACTGCGTCTTGTCACAAATGACAAATCTGTTTCGACTCGGCTCGGCACCTAATCCCAGTTCGGCATAATCGTCCTGGACAAATCTGCCGATGCCGCGGTCAGCAGTGTTTTGAGCAGATATGTTTTGAGGAGAATTGAACACGTCGTCGGTCGAGAGTTGGGCGGCAACCGAATTGTCCGGCCTGTAGATCCCGTCTCTGTTTCTCAGGCGAACGGTGCGCACCACGAGTTTGCCCGCGGTCGAAAAAACAATCGAGAAGCTGGATGTGTCGGTAATGTGTATGTTCTTGCCATCGGGTCCGAGGTTCAGCGGATTTGTGTCGTCCAAGTGGTCTGCGGCGAGTGGTTCGTCGAGCGGATCGGCCGCGTCCGTCGGGTTTGTGCCGTGATTTGTTCTGGCTCTCAAATCCATGATGCGTGAATTCTCGGGTAGCTTTATCGGCTTGACGCCTTCGATCGCCCTGAAGCCGGAACTCAGTCCCGTTTTCTCATAATCGTGCACTATGAATACGATATACTGATTGCCGGTCGAATCCTGCTGGAGGCGTATTCCCGCGTAATGCTGCTCTTTCGCCGCGATGGCCCGGGCGCCGGCAAGGGCTGCGCTGATCAGGTTCTCTGCGCCGCTTTGGGTCTGGAACGAATCTAAAAGTGCTCGGATGGCCGGAAGTCCGATTGCCGTCAGCAGAGCAATTATTGTGACAACGACCGTCATCTCGGGCAATGTCAAACCGGATTGTCTGGACTTCGTTCTCATTACTATATTCTTATTTATTGTTAATATCATCGGCGGTGCCGAATTTCTTGTCTTCTCCAGCCGATACTATCAGCGGAAAATTTTCCCCGGGGGTGTATCTGTAATCCAGCGTCGTTCCCCACGGGTCATATATCTCGGGATTCGCCGCGACCGGTGTCCCTGCGGCTCCGTATTTGTTTTCTATCAGGGAGTTGTCGATCTTCTCCAATATGCTCCGGGAATCGGGCACCGAACTAAGCTCGTTATAAAGATATTCCGAATGGGCGGCGGCATTTGCATAGTTCTGTTCGAGTTGCTCGGGAAACTTGTCTCGGAACTGGCGATACTCCTGCAATGCGCTGTCCAGCAGCACAAAAGTGTTCTCGATCCGGTCTTTCTTGGCCCCGGCATCGATGTGACTCGCTACGCCGATTACCATTGAGGCCAGGATCACGATCAACGTCATGACAATCAGCATCTCCAGGAGAGTGAAGCCGTACTTGTTTCTGCGAGTCTTCATAGCTTTAGCCCGCTCAATGTGCAGGGTAGGGGGGCTTTAGTTTCCGAAATTGCGAATGTCGTCGGGTGTTCCGTACAGACCGTCGGCCCCCGCTGAGATCAAAAGGTAAGAATCGGGCCTGTAAGGCCACGGCCTCGCTTCTATTTTCGGATCCTGGATATAACCCACTATCCCGTCCGCAGCGTTGGCAGTTCCATAGAAAAACTGATACTGATTGGTGGGATCGTTCAAGGGGTGCTGCATGTTAATGACGCTGCCGTCGGCCTCCCATTCCATCAGTATCAGAGCCTCGTTATCTTGAACGTTGTATCTACCGCGTAGGAATTGCTGAGAAGTGTTTGCCCTGTAGTAGAGAATCGGTGCCCCTACTTTGACTGTTTTTCCCGTGGCAGTCAACATTATCTTCTTATTTGCGAAGGCATCGCAGAGCACGTACGTATCGGGTACAAGGGGCCAGTTAGGGTTGATCCCGTACAGGTCACGCAGCTTAAATGCGCTGGCGGTCCCAAGCTCGAGATACGGTTCCTTTCTCTCGTTCATGGTGTCCGGAACGCCGTCTCCGTCGAGGTCTCTCGATTTTGTCGGGTCGTATGTTCCTACCCCGCCGGTTGTATCGAGTCCGTCCGCTCTCCAGGCTGAATCCGGGTGAAATCCCAACAGGTCCCAGCCGAGAAGCGCCTCTGTGAGTTTTTGCGCGCCGCAGTAGTTGCTGGCCGGGTTGGGGGGCAGGGCCCAGTCCGACGGGGGATAATCGCCGTGGTCGTTTTTGAAGCTGGCCAGCGCCAATTCGATAGTCGAAAACTGGGCTTTCTGCTTTGTTTCTTTGGCGACGTTCTTGACCGCAGTAAGAGCGGGGATTAGCAGCCCGACCAGCAGCATCAGTATCCCCAGCACGATCAACATCTCTATCATCGTAAAGCCTGTTCTTTTGTGCTTCACAGCTACTCCTTCTCATATCTGTTGGCCGTAATAGCAACCGTCGAGTTTCTCATCGTTGCTCTCTCCGTCTCCATACGCACACATTGACAAAAAACTCACTCAGCAGCGCCGCGCCTTCGGTTGTGAAAACCTCAGGTGATGCGACAGTGGCGCCCACGCCTCAAGAAGCCGGCTAAGCGACTGCTCACGGCAGCTCGACGTACCTCCAGTCAAAGTTGCACACATCGTCAGGCGTGCCGTATTCGCCGTCCCATCCGGCGGAGATCAGGATGAAGGTGTCCGACCTGTAAGGTCTGGATGCCGTCAAGACTTTTTCATTCCTTGTGTTCCAGTAGAATCGTAAACCTTGCGTGCCGTTCTCAATAGCGAGTCTGTGAGGGGTGCTGTTCGCTGCTGGGTTGCCCGAATTCCCCACGTCCCAGGGCTTGCCGAGTGCAACCAAAGCCTGATTGTCCCTGTAGTTGTATATGTTCTGGGGATTGTCAGGGTTGGTCGTGTCGTGCAAAGTGTTCGCGGTGTTCGCCCTGTAGTAGAGTATAGGCATGCCGACCTTACTGCCGATCTTGCGGTGCGTCACACGCTTGTACACATCACAGAGGACAAAATGCGTGGGCAGGAAAGACCCCGTGCTTCCATACAAATCTTCCAGCGAGTAAGCATTGGCGTTGTCGAGCGGCAGATACGGACCTTTTCGAGTGCTCAAATTGGCCCGATATGCTTCCGGACTCAAGGTACTGGCGTCCGGATATAACATATTGACGCCGTTCGAACCATCCGACCTGAAAGTCGAATCCGGATGATAGCCCAGCAGATCCTGGCCCATCACCGCCTCACTGAGTTTCATTGCGCCGCCATACTCGGCGCCATCAGGACCGAAGGCGCTTGAGTCCGGATAGCCGTCCAACTCGCTGTTGAACAGCTCTATTGCTGTATCGATGCTCTTTAGCTGTGCCCTCTGCTTGACCTCATAGGCATATTTCTTGACCTGATTCAGCGCCGGCACGAGCAGGCTTATGAGAATCACGATGATGCTCATAACCGTCAGCAACTCGACAATCGTGAACGCCGCTCTTCTATTGGATTGTTTCATGATCGACTTCATTTCTTTCTCCTTACCTTTCTAAATTTCAATTGAACGGTCAAATATTGGTTCAGTTCCTATCCGGAGGAACTCAAGCTCGTAATAATTCCAATCATGGGCAGGAATATTGCCAGCACGATGGTCATCACGACGGCGCCGAGCACAACGATCATGATCGGCTCGAGCATCGACATAAGCGAGGCAACCAGCACGTCGACCTGCTCGTCGTAATTGTCGGCGATTTTCAAAAGCATCTTGTCCAGATCACCGGTTTCCTCTCCCACGGCGACCATGTTCGAGACAAGCAGGTCAACCGTTTTGGATTGACGCAAGGGGCCGGCAAAGGTGTCGCCCTGGCGGATGGAGTTGTGGACCTTGCCTAACATGGAGGCGAAAACCTCGTTTCCCGCGGTCTCGCGCGTCACGTTGAGGGCGTCAAGGATTGGCACGCCGGCGCTGATCAACGTTCCGAGAGTTCTCGTCCACCGCGTAACAGCGACTTTGCTTGTCATTTGGCCCAGCACGGGTAGTCTCAAATTGATCATGTCCAAAACTACTCGGCCCTTTTGAAACTGTCTTATCATCGCCATTAATCCACCGAATAGAAACGGCGCCGGAATCAGGATGATCCACCCCCCGACCGGCACTCCCATCAGGCGGAATTCCATCCCTGGTATAATAGGACCCATCGCGATCCAGCGGCTTATCCCGAGCACAACTCTCGTGATGCCCGGCAAAGCCTGGCCTCCGGTCATTTCAGAAATGGCGGTCTTGAACTGTGGCACCACGAAGAGCATCAGCCCAAGAAGGATGAAGAACGCTGCGCCAAGAACCACCATCGGATAAACCATAGCACTCTTGACGCGGGCCTTGAGCTTCATGGCCTTTTCCATGAATTCCGCCACACGCGACAGGATCAGGTCCAGCACACCGCCGGTCTCGCCGGCCGCCACCATGCCCACCAGCAGGCGATCAAAAGCCCTCGGGTGTCTGGCCAGTGCCTCTGAGAGTGTTGCGCCCCCTTCGATGTCGTCACCTACGTAGCCGATGACCTTCTTGAATGTTCCCGACTTCTGCTGCTCTTCAAGAATCCGCAGCGAGCGCAGAATAGGCAGACCCGCGTCCTGAAGCGTCGATAGTTGTCTGGCAAACTGAGTAACAGCTTTGACCTTGACCTTGCCGCCGGCTCCGCGCCTCTTCTTCGGCGCCGCGCCGGCCCTAGCTCCGCCCTTTTTCGCAGCACCTCGCGCGTTGACCTTCGTTGGGAAGTACCCCAGGTTACGTATCTTGGTTATCGCTTCCTTCTGACTTAGGGCTTCAATTTCATCTTTTATTTCCACGCCCTGCGCATCCAGCGCCGCATATTGAAAAAGAGCCATTCTAAATACCTCCCATGTACCGATGATTAGACATTGGATCTTGATTCATAAGAATAAAGTCCTCCCTTAGACTTGCTCCATCATCGTTTCCTTTGAAATCTCGTCTATTGTGGTTATGCCGTCATAGATTGCCGCCAGGCCGTTCTCACGCAGCAGTCTCATGCCGTTCTTGACGCCCGCTTCACGCAGGACAGCCGTCGAGCCCTGGTTCATAATCAGGTCTCGGATTTCATCGTTAAAGAGCATAATCTCAAAAAGACCTACTCGCCCTCGGTAGCCAGTGCCGTTGCACTTGCTACAGCCTTTGCCGTAATAGAACACCTTGCCGCCGACGTCTTCGGGCAAGAGTTTCAAGTTCGCCAATTGAGCTTCAGTCGGGTCAAACTGCGTCTTGCATCTTGTGCATATCCTTCTGACCAGCCGCTGAGCGACTATGCCTTCGACGGTAGCGGTGATAAGAAAGGGCTCAACTCCCAGATCCAACAGTCGTGCCACCGAGCTCGGGGCGTCATTTGTGTGCAGGGTTGTGAACACGACGTGGCCTGTAAGTGATGCTTGTGCGGCGATTTCCGCCGTCTCGAGGTCGCGGATCTCGCCCACTAGAATAATGTCGGGGTCCTGACGCAGAATCGAGCGAAGACATCTTGCAAATGTTAGTCCAATATCCGGCTTCATCTGGACCTGCACGAGTCCGTCGACGTCGTATTCCACGGGGTCCTCAGTTGTGATTATCTTGGTCTCAATGTCATTGAGCTCGTTCAGGGCCGAGTATAGCGTAGTAGTCTTGCCGCATCCGGTTGGCCCGGTGACAATAATAATCCCATTGGGCTTGCGGATGAGCTTGCGGACCAAATCATGATCCTGCGGCTGCAGGCCAAGCTCGCTCAAATTGAAACTTGCCTGAGCTCTGTCAAGGACACGCAATACCACGCTCTCTCCGAACATTGTGGGCAGAACGCTGACTCGCAGGTCGATTGGGTTGTCGCGGACGGTAAGTGATATTCGCCCGTCCTGTGGCAGACGCCTTTCTGCAATGTCCAGATCAGCCATGACCTTAATACGCGAACTCAGAGCCGCGGCGATGTACTTCGGGGGAGGCACCATTTCGTAGAGTACGCCGTCGATGCGATAACGCATTTTATACTCATTTTCGAACGGCTCGAAATGAATGTCCGACGCTTTGTCGCGAATTGCCTGAAGGAGGACGAGGTTCAGCAGCTTCTTGACCGGATTCGACTCGGACAGCTCTTTGAGTTCGTCAAGGTCGATGCTGGTGCTTCTGCCCTCGAATTCGGCCAGGAACGAATCGCCCTGTATTTCATCGATCAATTCGTTGATGTTATCGTCGGCTTGTGTCTCATAATACTTGGTCAAGGCCTTTTCAAGGGCGTCAGGATCGGTGATCTTGGCCGTTACCTTAAAGCCCATAAGAGTGCTCAGATCGTCGGTAGCTCTGAAATTCTCAGGATTATCCAGTGCAACGGCCAATTCATTGCGCTGACTGTTGTATTCAATGGGCACGATGTGGTAGGTTTTTGCCATCTGCGCGGGCACTTTTTCGACCACATTAGCAGGGATATCCACTCCATCGAGGCTCACATACTCCATTCCTCGTTGCGCCGCCAGCGCCATCTGCAACTGGCTTTCATCGACCAGGCCCAATTCGAGGAAGATCTTACCTATCTGCACCCCTTGCCGCTGAGCTTGAACCTTAAGGCAATCATGAATCTTCTCTCTGTTGAGAACGCCCATCTTCATGAGTATTCTGCCGAGGGTCCGGCCCTTGAGTTGTTCTATGGGAGGCATCTTTTGTGCTGTATTCATTTTTCCCATCGAGCATATCCTTTACATAATTCTATTTGACATCTGCCTTATTGTACACCATTAAAACCTGTTTGGCAAATAAATTAGCATTTGGACACATGGTTGTTCAGACTCATCCAAGTGCTTATTCTATCAGTTGATTACGGTCGACAATATCTCTGCGAGGGCCGGATGGATTAAGAATGTCGGACAGCGTCGTTTTGGTCAGAATGCTGAGAAATACACAAGACGAAGCCGCGAAACCAACGCAACAAAGTGGCAGATTAGGCAATATAGAAGTGTTGGCACAGGATGACGACCAACAGTAAAATTGGTCTTTAGCCAAACCATGCGAATCCGGCCACTGCAGTCGGCTAAATCAAGCTATCCTGAAACCGACCACGTTCCGGACGCTGCTCCTTTCCGCTCTCGCTCGCCGCCAGTTCAAATCCTATCTCATGATCCAGCGTTTTCCCTGGTAGACCAAGCTGACGTTCGATCTGAAAGCTGCGTCGCTTCTGAGGGCATAGTTCAACTCCAGGGTCTTCCTGAGGAAAATCTTGACCGGCTCGCTGTTCCGGTCTTTTGAGACCGGATGGTTTACAACAGCCGTCTCATTGCTCAGGCCTGTTATAAACAGTTTGATGTTCTTGGCTTGCGTGTCAAAGTCGGGCCAAATCACGGCGATATCCTTGGTGTTGTCCACGCCCTCGAGTATCTTGCTGCCTGCATTATGCAATGCCTCCAGGAACGGATATCTGCTCCTGTGGCGACTCTTAATCTGGTCAAAAATCGATGGCGCTACAGACTTGCCTGCGGCGACAACGTGAAAGCTATCTGTCATCAGATCGCATTTGGGGTAGAAATCGACGTCGTAGCCTGTGTGGTTGGTTAGCGTGATGATCGTGTACCAGAAGCGGGTGGGGTGGTTATCGAGGCCGTGCCCGAAGACGACTTGCTGTGGATGAGTAAACTCGATGTTTACGGTCCATTGTCCCGGAGCGGGCACAATAGCCGGTTTGGGCCCAGCCAGACACAGGCAAGCTGTTGCCGCCAAGACCCCTGCAATACCACAAAAAACCCTTTTCATCATGTCGTCCCCATCGGAAAAAAGGTGGTTCTTTCTCTATGCGAACAGCCGAACAAGTACTTCAACGTCCATTTTACACTAAAACCTCTTTGAAGCCAAGAACATTTTTGCCTTTATAGACGGCTACGACAAAAATCCAACTGAGTGACAAATTGCACTTAAATTCATTG
>CAZLTY010000036.1:0-25819 GCA_964562575.1 uncultured Pirellulales bacterium | reverse complement strand
TTCCCATCATTATTAGGCCCATAATCCATATTTACACCCTGTGAACGGTTACGAGCCTGGCAATGTGAATTCCCTTCAAGGACGGCATGAGTGAGGCAATGTAATACTGACCTTCGTAGAGAATTATCTCCGGCGCCGCCACTGGCAGCGTGCAGATGAATCCCTTATCATCGTCGATTCCGAAGTTCAGGGGATTCGTCGAATGATACACGCTAGTCTGGGCGTTCGCGCCGTAGCGCTGCGTCCGGAAGAGATAATAATTTCCGTCCGAAAGCTCAACGATATGGGGACACTCGGCCGACCAGCGGTAATCTCCGCTGCGGCCGCCGTATGCGACCACCGATGAGTGCGACCACTTGTACGAAGAAAGATCCTCCGTCGTCCGGCAGAAATCGTAGCCGTGCACGTCGTTGTGACCTGTGTAGTAGCAGTACCAGAGGTTGCCGCTTTTTAGCAGCATGGCGTCTCGCGAGTTAAGGCCGGTCCCCTCGGAGAAGACACCTGTCTTGCCGCTCGGCTGAATGACACGCGTGAACTTCTTGCCGTCCGTGCTCGTTGAAAAGCAGATGTTCACCCAGTCACCGTACGCCATGTAATAGAGATCACCTTCTTTGACGACGTGCGGTGCCTGCTGGCCGCCGAGCGTCTCGCCCAGGTCGGTCCGGGCCATCTGGGCGATGCCCATCGGCGTCCAGTTCGCGTCCGTAAGCTCACGGCCTTGCCAGCGGTAAAACAGCCGGGTATTGCCCCCGCATCCCGTGTGGCGGATGCAGGACCACAACTGCCATGTCCCGTCACTCGCCTGCCATAGACCGAAATCCACGGGCTGCTGTTTGGCCCGTGTATAGTCACCCAGGTCCGGGTCACCTGCAACCGGCCACCATGGTCCGTCAATTACCGGTCGATACACCTGCTCGGCGCCGCACGCGATGCTCATCGAGGCCACAATTACCGCCACCAACGATACCGAAGGCCGAATTCTCATGTTCAATATACCTCCTATCTCCTGTACCTGTGTTTTGCTTCTCCGGAACTCCCGTACGGGTTCCAAGGCAAAGGCACAGAGGCACAAAGGAACAGAGAGGCCTGCCATAACTCTGTGCCTCTGTGCCTTTGCCACTTTGTGCCTCTGTTGAGACACCGCTGCACATTTCAAGTGCCATCAGACCAGGATTCGGCGTCAATTTCAACAATCTTCCCACAGATCCACCGGCTTCTGCAGTGAGAAAGGGCCTGATAATTTTTGGGCAAATGTGTTTGCCAATGGCACTGCCTCTGTTAGAATACTGGCGTTATGACCACAGAGAGCCAAATGATCGACAATATACCCTTTAAGGCTAGTAAGTTCCCGCGAGTAAGGTCATGAACTTTTATTGTAAAGCTACTTACCCGCGCAAAAACCCGAAATTTCAATCGTGAGCACTATAATATGGAAGGACAACGATCATGTTAAGAGTTGGTATTGTTGGTTTCGGGTTTATGGGCCAAACTCACTATAAATGCTGGAAGAAGGTCGAAGGCGCCGAGATCGTCGCGATCTGCGATGTGAACCCGAACATTGAAGAGGATACGAAGAGGGCGGTAGGCAACGTCGGGGACGGACAGGAGGAAGTCGACTTCAGCACGTTGGAGGTCTACTCGGATTTCGATAAGATGCTGGCCGAGGCGAAACTCGACGCGGTTTCGATAACGCTGCCGACATACCTGCATCCGGACAACGCGATAAAGGCGCTGTCTGCGGGCCTTAACGTCATGTGTGAAAAACCGATGGCGCTGACCGCCGAGGCGTGCAAGCCGATGATAGCCAAAGCCAAGAGCAGCGGCAAGGTCCTGCAGATCGGTCACTGCGTACGGTTCTGGCCCGAGTACGCGAAGGCCAAAGAGATAATCGACTCGAGCAAGTACGGCAAGGTCATCAGCGCCACATTCCAGCGCCTCGGCGCGGCTCCGACCTGGAGCATCGACAACTGGTTCCTCGACGAGCAGCGCAGCGGAGGAATGGCTCTAGACCTGCACATCCACGACACCGACTACGTACAGTTTCTGTTCGGGATGCCCAAGGCGGTTTGCAGCATCGGAGGAAAAGGTCCCGGTGGCGGACTGATGCACATCTCCACACAGTACTTCTACGACAATGACATCGCGATAACCGCCGAGGGCGGCTGGGGGATGATGCCGGCCTTCGGGTTCGAGATGAGTTTCAACATAGTGCTTGAAAAAGCGACGCTCGTTTATGATCTGACACGAGACCCGGCGTTCAGGCTCTGCCCGGCCGAAGGCGAGGCCATAACACCCAAGGTCGCCGAAGGTGACGGGTGGTTCCGGCAGATAGAACATTTCGCCAAGGCAGCGGGCGGTGAGAAGGTCGAGGCGATAACGACACTTGAAGAATCGATGAATTCGGTGAAGATAGTCGACGCGGAAAAAGAATCGGTGAGTACGGGACAGAAGGTTGCCATTGGCTGAAGCAAGGATAACGGAATTGATTTGGAGAATCGTAAAATGAAATGCAAGAACTGGCCTATCGGAGTTTGCACATGGTCGCTGCAGTCGGACGTTGGCGGGATAGCCCAAACGCTTAAAGATATTGGGATCGAACATGTCCACCTGGGGATCAGAAGTGCCGTCGGAGACGGTGGAGACGATTACCTTGCTGCCGTTCAGAAGCAGAACTGGACGGTGACGGCGACGATGATCGATTTTCCGCAGGAGGATTATTCGTCGCTCGACAGTATAAAGGTCACCGGCGGAGTGGTGCCCGACGATTGCTGGCAGCAGAATCGCGATCTGTTCTTCGGAGCAGTGGACGCAACAGTCAAGCTCGGGGTCAAGTACCTTTCGATGCACGCCGGCTTTGTCGATGAGAGTGACACCGAATATGCTAAGACATTCTACGATCGGATCAGAACCCTGGCTGACGCGGCGGGTGACAAGGACCTCGTGCTGCTCTTGGAGACAGGTCAGGAAACAGCCGAAGAATTGAAGCACTTCATGGAAGAATTGAATCACCCGGCGATCGGCGTCAATTTCGACCCGGCGAATATGATCCTCTACGATAAGGGCGACCCCATCGAAGCGGTGACCGTGCTGGCCCCCTGGATCAAGCATATTCACGTCAAAGACGCCAACCGAACCGAGCAGCCCGGCACGTGGGGCGCCGAAGTCCCCTGGGGCACTGGCCAGGTGCAGCCCGAGAAGTTCCTGGACGCTCTGACCCAGATCGGCTTCGACGGCGCTCTGGCGATCGAGCGCGAAGCCGGCGACGACCGGCCCGGCGACATCAAGCTCGCAGCCGACAGACTCTGCAGTGTCGGCGGATAGATCCCTTCGGAGCCTCAAGACTCCGGCGGCAAGAATCTCGAAACAGGTTAAGGAGAACAAAATGGATAAGCCCTCAACAAGCATCAGAATTCGCCTAAGCATAATGATGTTCCTGCAATATTTGATGTTTGCCGTCTGGTGGGTGCAACTGGGGGGATACCTGGGCAAAGCCGAGGTCTCGGCGACTTGGCAATTCTGGATTCTCGCCGTGATGCCACTGGGCTGTCTGCTGGCTCCCATCTTTTGTATGGTGGCCGACCGTCATTTCGCTAGTCAGAAGGTACTCACAATCCTGAATTTCGCTTGCGCCGTGTTGTTTCTGCTGGGCGCCCGACAGACGAACCCAACGGCGCTATTCGTAATCCTGCTGCTGGCGATGCTCTGCTACATGCCGACGTGGAGTCTGACCAACGCAATCGCCATGGCAAACTTTCCATCGGATAAGTTCCCTCAAATACGCGTCTTCGGCTCCATTGGTTGGGTCGCGTCCGGCCTGTTCGGCGTCGTTGCACTGTGGCTATTCGACAGCACGATTGACAGCTCCTTGATCCCACTCTATTGTGGCGCCGGCACAGCTCTTGTCGCGGCGCTGTCCAATCTGACACTGCCAAACACACCACCACCGGCCAAGGGAAAGGAAGCGTCGATTGTCGATGCTCTCGGCCTGCGGGCGCTGACGCTTCTGAAGGACCGCAACTTCGCGATCTTCATTCTCATCTCAATGTTCGTGATGATTCCCTTCACGATGTACTTCTCGCTGGGCTCTCAGTTCTTCGAAAGCCAAGGCTTCAAGCTAGTGACGTTCCTTATGAGCTGGGGACAAGCGGTCGAGATTTTCCTCATGCTTCTCGTACCGTTGGCCCTCAAGCGTTTCGGCGTCAAGTGGACAATGGCGGTAGGATTGGGGGCACTAGCAATACGCTACCTCACTTTGTGGGGTGGAGTAGCGGCTGACCAAACCTATCTATATTACATTGCGATACTCGTACACGGGATCATTTTCGGCTTCTTCTTCGTCGGCGGCCAAGTCTACGTTGACAAGAAGGCCCCGCCGGAAATCCGCGCCCAGGCACAAGGATTGATCGTCCTTATCTGTTTCGGCGTAGGTATGCTGATCGGAACTTTTGTCAACGTCAGGCTGATTGCACACTACACCACGGATGAGGTGTGTGACTGGAATCCGGTCTTTGTCATCAACGCCGTGCTATCTGTCGTCCTACTGGCGGCCCTGTGCGCCGTCTTCCGCGACGATGTCAGGCAGACTGCGAAGATAGAATCTACCAACAAGGAGCCACAGGCCTAACCGACCACCTTTCAAGGAGATCAAGATGGAATGGAAACTGTACTTCGGCCTTAGCTTTGCGATGTTCATGGAGTACGCAATCTGGGGCGCCTGGATGCCGGTGCTGGCGGCGAGACTTCTCGGGCCGCTCAAAATGACTGGCAAGCAAACCGGATGGATCTATGCAACCTTCCCGATCGCTTGCATCTTCATGCCGCTGGTCTCGGGACAACTCGCCGACAAGTATGTCAATACCGAACTGATCCTGGCCATTGCTCACCTGCTCGGCGCCGTATGCATGTATCTCGCAGTAAGCCAGACAAAGTTCAAGAACCTGCTGGTCGTAATGTTCTGCTACTCGCTCTGCTACTGCGCCACGCTGCCGCTGGTCAACTCCCTGATGTTCCATCATCTGGGTAAGGTCTATGAAACCCAAGAGGCCGCCGATGCCGCCTCTGCCAACATCTTCATCTGGGCCCCGATCGGCTGGGCCCTGATTGCCTGGTCACTCACCGGCTGGCGCTGGAAGTTCAAGACCGGCGAGAAAGGAAGTGACTGTCTCTACCTCGCCGCGGTCCTGTCAGTGATAATGGGCATCGGCTGCTTCTTCCTGCCCGATACACCGCCCGCCAGCGCGGGCACGGCTCCGATACTCCAGGCCTTGAGCATGTTCGAAGATGCCAACTTCCGCATCTTCATTGTCGTCTCAATGGTCTTCTTCGGCCTGATGCAGTTCTACTTCCTCGGCACGGCGCCGTTCATGCAGGACCGCGGGATACCGGCCAAGAACGTCCCGGCCTCGATGGGCATCGCACAAGCCGTGCAGGCCATAGCCACGGTCGCCCTGATGGCCCTTCTCATGGACCGGATCGGGACGAAATGGACCCTTGTCGTCGGAGCAGCCTGCTGGTTCGTACTGTACGTAGCCTACGTAGTACAGAAACCGAGCTGGATCATCATTGCCTGCCAGCCCTTCCACGGTTTGGCCTACGTGCTCTTCGTCATCGTCGGACAGATATTCGCAAATGGGCTGGCGTTGGATGAGAACCGAGGTTCGGTGCAGTCGCTGCTTTTCGCTGCGACCACCGGCGTCGGTCTGTTCGCCGGCACACAGTTCGCCGGCGTGACAATGGACAAGTTCAGAAAGGACGATAAGTTCCAGTGGCGCTCCATCTTCTGTGTGCCCTGCGCGATCGCACTTGGAGGTGTCCTCGTGTTTGTGTTCTTCCTGAAAGCATAACCTGTAATTCTACGGAACGATATTGCGGCCTCTGCTCGAAGATAGAGCAGAGGCCTCTCTTTTGGGACGCATCAGGCTCATCAGCAGGCCCAGCGCCGGGGCACAGCCCGGTTACCCCGAAGCGATGCCCGGACAAGTATGGGCTATAAGTGAAATCGAGGATATGGCATAATACTTACACTATTTTACTGAAGATTTGCAGAAAGAATCTTACACTTGCCCCGACTACTATCGTAAGAGGCTGATTGATTAAAGGATCGAATCATTGCAGACTATTGTGGAATTGGCCAAATTGACGGTTTGTCTAGGCAAGCGTGAGATTCTCACGGATCTCAGCGTCGAGCTTTCCGGACACACCATTGGCCTGCTGGGGCCTAATGGTGCCGGCAAGTCAACCCTGATCCTGACTCTGCTTGGTTTCTACCGGGCGAAAAGGGGAACGGCCCGGGTGCTGGGGCACGATATTCGACGCCACACAAAGCAGGTCCGCACCCTGGTCGGCTACATGCCCGAAAATGACTCCTTTATCGCCGATATGACGGCGGTGTCGTTCGTACGCATGATGGGTGAACTGTCGGGTTTGCCGGCAGAGTCGGCGCTGGAACGGGCGCATGAGGTGTTGTTTTACGTGGGTCTCGGCGAAGCACGCTACCGCAAGCTGGGTACGTATTCAGTGGGTATGAAGCAAATGGCGAAACTGGCCCAGGCCATTGTACATGGACCACGCCTGCTCATCCTCGACGAGCCGACCAACGGCCTCGATCCCAGCGCACGGAGACGTATGCTTCGTTTGATCCGTGACATCAAAGATTCGGGCCATATGCATGTCCTGCTGTGCTCCCATTTGCTGCGCGACGTGGAAGAGACCTGCCAAGAGGTGCTCATCCTCAAGCAGGGACGTATTGTTCATTACGCGAACCTGGCTCGGCAGCGCAGCGTCAATCAACGTTTCGTAGAAATCGAGACCTCCGGCGATCGTGCCTCTCTGGCTGAGGCCTTGACCGAGATCGGCTGTAAGTGTACTACCGGCGGCAGCGGACGCCTTAAGATGGTAGTACCGGAGGATTTTGATTTGCGCGAGATATATCGGGTGGCAGCCAGACGAGACCTGCCATTACGACGCTTGAATTACCGACGGGATACACTCGAGGACATCTTTCTGGCAGCTATGGAGGCCTGACGTGGCGGTTTACAAACAAACCTATAAAGGCTACAGTGGCACGCGGACAACACCGTGGCTGCGTTTCTTTATCTTGTCACGCTACAGTTATGCACGTCTGTTTCAATCCAAGTTCCTGGTCCTCTTTCTGGCGGTGTGCATGTTTTATCCCCTGGGTTGCGCTGTCTTTATCTACCTCAGCCACAACATCCCATTGTTGACTGCCCTGCGTCTGCGATCCGGTGCCATGCCACCGATCGATGGTGCGTTCTTCAATGTCTATTGTGTAGTCCAGGGGGCCCTGGCTTTTCTACTGACCACCCTGGTAGGGCCAAGCCTGGTTGCTCCGGATCTTGCCAATGGGGGGATGTCGCTCTATCTCAGTCGCCCCTTTTCCCGCACCCAGTACGTGGCCGGCAAAATGACGATCCTGCTCTTGCTGCTATCGATGATCACCTGGATCCCCGGAATAGTGCTCTACCTGATTCAGGCCGGCTGCGTAGGATGGGACTGGGCGCGCGAGCATGCCTGGCTGGCCGGCTCGATTGTGCTTGGACTTGGGATCTGGATAGTTGTTCTCTCGCTCATCGCCCTGGCACTCTCGGCCTGGGTAAAATGGAAAATCGCAGCCGGGGCCCTTATTCTGGGCGTCTTCTTTGCCGGAGCCGGCTTTGGTGCCGCCATCAACAACGTGACACGCACCCATTACGGCGCCTTTATCGACCTGATGCAGGTGGTCCGTACCATCTGGTCGGACCTCTTCAGGAACGGCTCGGGTACCGATCTATCGCTCACCCAGGCCTGGGCGGTCCTGGGCGTGACGTGCGGCCTTTGTCTGTGGCTACTCGCCAAACGAATCCGAGCTTTTGAGGTGGTCAAATGAAAGACGACTTGATTACCTTGGATAATGTATCCCGATTTTACGGCGAGGTCCTGGGTGTCAATCGGGTAACGCTTTCGATCCCACCTGGAATTACAAGCCTGGTCGGTCCCAACGGCGCAGGCAAAACCACGCTTATGAATCTTATGACCGGTCTCATACGCCCCACGCGGGGCCGAATCCGCGTGCTGGGGTTATCGGCCACTCAATCCCATAGACTCTTCGGTTTAGTAGGCTACTCCACCCAATTCGATGCCTTTCCCAAAGGGCTCAGCGGGTTTCAATTCATCTACTCCTTCCTCCGACTGTTCGGCTATTCAAACGCAGAGTGTAAACGACTCGCCAACGAGACAATCGAACAAGTCGGCCTCACTGACGCTGCCGGGCGCAAGGTCGCCGGCTACAGCAAAGGCATGCGACAGCGTATCCGCCTGGCCCAGGCACTGGCACACGATCCACGTGTACTGATTCTCGACGAACCCCTGAACGGCCTTGATCCACTGGTCCGAGCCGAGACGATCAACCTGTTTCGACGCTATGCGACCGAGGGACGCCATGTGCTTGTATCCAGCCATGTCCTGCACGAGGTCGACATGATTTCTGATCAGGTCGTGCTCATGAGTGGGGGCTACGTGGTGGCCGAGGGACAGATCCAGAGTGTCAGGAGCGAGATTCAAGAGCGCCCTGTGAAGATCCTGATCCACTGTAAGCAACCCAGTAAGCTGGCCGCAAAGGCCTTTGAGCAGGACCATATCGTGGAGGCACAACTGATCACTGAAGGCAGTGGCGTGCTCGTCAAAACGCGTGATGCCGACCGGTTCTATCGATTGCTCAATCACCTCGCCCTCAACGGCATTGATATAGAGGGCGTGACCCCGGCCGACGACAATGTCGACTCTGTATATGATTACCTTATCGGCAACGAGGAGAAAATGTCCTCATGATGAAGCTATGGCACAGACAGATCGTATCGGTCGTACGCCTGGAGATGAAAAAGACCTTTTTCTCCAAACGTGGCTTATGGGTCTATCTACTGGCGTTTGCGCCGGTGGCCCTCTATATGGTCCACTCGGTCTACGCCACACGTCAGCGCCAGCATTTGGCCCAATTGGCAACCGAGCATCCGATATCCCGAGCGGCGTTCAATGGCATCAAAACCGGACTCAGCCGCGAGAAGGTTGTCGAAAAGCTCGGTGAACCCTACTGGCAGCGCACCCGATATCACCACAGAGGCGACGGGAAAAGACGCAGTTTTGTCTCCTACAAGTACGCCGATGGGAGCAATGACATTACCTATCATTTCCAGGATGACAAACTGACCTGGATCAGTCGCAGGGACCCCGACACACTGGCCAAAAACCAACTCATCTTTGCTACCAGCTTCCAGTTCTATTTCCTGCGTCTGGCCGTCTTCTTTGGCTGCGTGGGTATCTTTGTCAACCTGTTCCGCGGAGAGATGCTCGACAAGAGCCTCCATTTCTACATGCTTACGCCCATGCGGCGTGAGGTCCTGCTGGCCGGCAAGTATCTTGCGGGGCTCTTGGCCACAGTAGTCATCTTCACCTCCAGTACAGCCCTGCAATGGTGGGCCATGCTCTGGCAGTTCGAACGGCCCGTCATTGTCGAGTTTCTGGCCGGCCCCGGGTGGACTCAGTTCGCAGCCTATCTAAGCGTTACAGCCCTGGCTTGTATAGGGTACGGCAGCATCTTCCTGGCCGTAGGCCTGCTGTTTAGCAATCCCATCATACCAACGGCCGTGGTATTGCTATGGGAAAGTGCCAATCCGTTTCTGCCTCCTCTCCTGAAGAAGACCAGTATGATCTACTATCTGCAATCCCTCTGCCCTGTGACCGCCCCCCCAGACAAAAACATGCCGCCCCTCATCAACCTCCTGATTTCGCCCACCGAACCAGCTACCACACTGGCCGCTGTAACATGCATTGTCCTTTTGACGCTCCTCGTACTCGTGCTCGCAAGCCGCCTGGCTCGAAGGCTCGAAATCAACTATAGTACGGACTAGGCTCTGTCGGAAAACTCGATCTGGCTTCGAGCAGCTTATTTTCCGCCTGACTGCATCCGGCTCCATCGACGATAAAACCGATATCGCCTGCTTCGCCGTCTTTGCCAGGCGAAAAACCGCCCGCTCTCGCACCCGACGACGGAGTCTTCCGACAGAGCCTAGTGTCCAAGAGCAGATGACTAGCCCATCTGTCATCGAGATTCTTTTTTTTCTTGTTTTTTTCTGGACGAGTTGCGTCCGATAAAGTTAAAGTGAGGTAGACACCTTATACCGTATGGAAGGAGGCGCGCCACGGAAGCTCCCGCGTCAGACTAAGGAATCACGGTGTCGGGTAGACCAAGGCTGGAGTTGGCATGGATATGCTACTCTGCAGGTGAGACCCAAGTGATGGAACGCTGTTGAGTACCCCAAGGAAGGAATGTCATGAAAAGAACAAGAGTACTGTTAGTGTTGTCCCTGTTGTGTTCGTCGAGTCTTATGTCCGCTGTAATGGCGAATCCCACCTTATCGCAGACAGGTTCTGAATCACCCGCTGTCTTAACGGTCGAGGACGATTCGGAGGATTCAGACATCTTTCTTGAAGATTGGCTGTGTTCGTTCCTCGATAACGTCTTTGGCTGGGACCGACACGGTCGTGGTCGGCGCCATTACTATGGTGATGGCCGTCGGGACTCTGGCCCTGGTGGCGGCGATTTAGACTTTGGCCCTGGCGGTGGTGATTTAGACTTTGGCGCTGGCGGTGGCGATTCAGACTTTGGTTCTGGTAATGGTGGCCCGGGCTATGGCCATGGCGGTGTCAACTGGGGCTATGGCCCTGGCGATGGCGATGGTTATTGGGGCTATGACGATATGATGGATACTTGTCCGGTTCAAATCGTTCCTTCCCCCGGTGCCCTTGTACTCGGCGCTATCGGTCTGAGTTTTGTCAGTTGGCTGCGCAGAAGCAGAACACTCTAAGAGTGTTCTCTCCCAGTCAAGGCGAGGATATTCGGTAACAAGATGGGCAAGGAAAAAGTTAAAAGCATGCCCCATTCGACAAGCTCAGGGCAGGCTCTGAGCAAGGCCGAAGGGGCAAAAGGAGAAAGTGAGATGACGCAATCTGGCCCTGTCCGATATGTCCTGTCTAAGAGGGTGTCTGAAAAGTTCCTCTGGCTTCGCCCGGCTGCAAAGCCCCATGGCTTTGTCGGCCTGCATCGACGATAGAACAAACATCGCCTGTTTCGGCCTTCGTGCCCTGGGGCTTTTCGCTCGAGCCCTTCGCCGCTCAAGCACCGCGGGGGCTCGGGCCGACGATCAACTCTTGAAACACCCTCTGAGGGAATTCTGTAATTTTTCAAAGAAATTCTATTTTCCTGTTGACAACTACTATGACCCATAGTACTTTGTATGAAAGTAGTGATTATCAAGGTGCATTCATTGATACGGAGGTTAGTCCTATGAGCGGCAAGTTACTCGATGATTTGGGGCAGTTGCAGCGAGCGGTAATCGAGGTCGTTTGGGAGCTTGGTGAAGCGAGCGTCCATCAGGTGCGGGAAAAACTCCGCCAAAAGAAAAAGCTGGCTTACACGACGGTCCTGACTGCAATGCAGAAGCTGGAGAAAAGCGGCTGGCTGCGACATCGCGCCGAGGGCAAGGTGTATGTCTATGAGCCTACGCGGACGCGGGATGAGGCCGGCGCCAAGTCGGTGCGCAAGCTCCTCGATCGAATCTTCGACGGCGACGCCCTGCTGATGTTCCAACATCTGATGCGTCAGGACAAGCTAAGTGACGCCGAGCTTCAAGAGTTGAGAAGGATGATCGACGATAAGAGAAAGGAGAGGGAAAAATGATAAGCGAGATACTCTCTGTCGAATCCTTCGTTCGGATCTGCCTCTGGCAAAGTATGCTGCTCGTCGTGGTGGGCCTGGCAGCCAGCTTCTTGCTGAGACGCCGGTCATCGAGGGCACATCAAATCTTGCTGCTCTCGATTGTCGCGGCGGTGATCGTTCCGGCAATCAGCGCACTGGTCAAGCACTGTGAATTAGGTGTGTTCGTAGCCGAGCCAGTTGTGGTGCAATCGCAACTAGAAGATCAGACTGTCGCCGGCGACTACAGCTCATTCGGTCCGGTCGCTGAAGACTTTGTATACGAACCGGGGCCGATTGAAGTGGGTTCGCCGCCGGTGACGGCTGGTTCGCAAAGTGCCCCCATACCGTGGGCTTGCATCGCACTGTACGGGTGGATCGCTGCAAGCCTTCTTCTGGCAATCCGCTTGCTCGTGACATTTGTGTTGGGCGTTCGGCTGCTGGGCCGGGCTCAGCCTTTGGATTGCGCGAAGATGAAAGAAGCGGTGCGCAGCGCTCGCGCAGAACTTGGAATCGCCAGAGAAGTCCAAGTATGCAGCAGCCGAGGTGTGCGCAGTCCGGTAATATGGTGCTGGAAGCGCAGACCCGTTTTACTGGTGCCCGACGCAGCCGGGCGATCCGGCGGCGCAATTGACTGGACCGGTGTACTCTGCCACGAATTGGCCCACTGGAAACGGTGGGACCACATCAGCGGATTGCTAGCCGAGCTTGCCGTGTGCGTTCTGCCCTGGCACCTGCTGCTGTGGTGGGCAAAGTCCCGCCTGATACGCCTGAGCGAGCAGGCGTGCGACGACTGGGTTCTGGCCACGGGCCAGCCGGGCGCCGATTACGCCGAACTGCTACTCGACCTTACACCCGGCCGGCAATTGGCGTTTGTACCCACGATGCTCAGCAGCACGAAAGGACTGCCGGATAGGGTCCGTCGCATCCTCAAAGAAAGCTGCGGCAACCCGCGCACCGGAGCAAGGTGGGCCCTAGCCGTGAGTATTGCGGCGGTATGCATCGTCGTCGGAATTTCCTTTGCACAGACCAGACCTGCAGAACCGGCCGAGGCGGACGACCCTAGTTCACGAGCGAAATTGAACCAGATCCTCGACGCCATGCTGTACCATGACAAAGCTGCGATGCCCGTGGCGATGCACGTTGAAATCGAGATGCACAACCTCGACGAGCCGGCCGAATCGGCGCACCGCCAAACCTATAGCTTCGAGCAACGCTTCGACGGACGCAGGCTGGACTCAGCTATGACGGTATACCGTCTTGAGGACGGCAAACGCAATCGTACTCAAGAGAACCGCCGAGTATTCACAGGTAGTCAATATGTGTACCGCCAACAGACGGGCAACTCATTACACGTCAGTTTGAAGCCCGTGGATGAGGCAAAAAGGATCATGGCATATTACCATCTGTGGGGAGGTGTCTTGTTGGGACACCTGAATGGGGACCTCAAACCTGTCGCCGCTATTTTGAAGGACTCACCTGCAGTAGCCCTTCAAGACCAAATGGAAGCTGTAGGTAGCTTCTTATGTCACGTAATCGAAGGCAAAACAGATCACGGCTCCTACAAAATCTGGGTAGATCCCGAACATGACTACAGGATACGCAAGTCCGTCGTCGACAAGGGACCGGGAGATATGTGGTTTGGCAAGCCAATCCCCGAAGACGCTCCCGATGATCGGTGGACAACGGCAACAGAGCACATGGAGATTTCGGACGTCAGGTTCGAAAGGATCGGGGACCATTTCATCCCAACTGCCGAAACGATGACCACAAGGATGGTCACAACCGACGGAAGCGAGCACCGAGGCCGGATGGTTGTCACTCGCTCACAGATCGATGTGGACCCGGATTTCGAAAAGCTGGGCGCTTTCGTGATGGATGGAGTCCCCGATGGGACACGGGTAAGCAATTCCGATCCGCAGAGCTACGCCTATGAATATGAATTCCGTGAAGGCAAGGTCGTCCCCGTCGGAGACGGCGGAACGATCCTCGGTCGTCTTGAGTTGTCGGGGGATTTTGGCCTCGATACGGTCTTGGCGGATAATAAGCTAAGATTTGACGCAAGCATCTGGCCGACACAAACCACAGAAAATGAAACCGAAAGACGTCGGCAACACAGTATGCGCTTGTACCCGACTGAAGACGCATCATTTCGCATTGAAGATCTACCACCCGGCAGGCACCTTCTGAACGTGCGTTTGACAAGACTCACCACAAAGGATCAGCCTTCCGGTCGTAGAGGGCTGTACGTCGTTGAAATTGGAAGTGTGGACCGCGAGTTCTCTACACCGAAAAAAGCCGACGAGGCTGAGCACAAAACTCTTGACCTCGGCGTGCTGAAAATCGTCGTTTCAGAGCCCAGCGATCTGAGCAAATCGACTGAGCCGAACGAACCAATGGTGAGTGTCAATTTCAAGAATGTGGAGTTTAAAACCATTGTTCGGAAACTTGCGGCATGGACAGGTAAGGTAATAATTCCAGCCGCAGAGGCGCTGAAACAAAAGGCAACCATATATGCGCCGAAAAAGCTTTCAAAAAATGATGCCGTCGCGGTGATTCTAAATGGGCTGCGTGCGAAAGACTACATTGTGGAAGAAACAGCAAAGTCGATTTTCATCCGGCGCAGACCTAAGGAAGACCTCGGTGAAACTTCCACAAAATCGAATGAACATCCGCTTGAAGAACTCGACAAGGACAAGATTGTTCAACGGTTCTACAGGCTGCAACACTGTGGCCCTGCGACGATGAGCCGGATTGTCGCACCTTTGCTCAGCGATTTCGGCCATCAAAGGGCTAATGAAAAGGCAAGCACACTTGTGATGATTGATACAGTCGAGAATCTCAAACGCACAGAAAAAATCATAGCTCACTTTGACGTACCTAAAGCTGAGCGATTCGTGACAGACATATTTAACATCTATTCCGGTGATCCATCGGGTATAGTCCGGAAGGTTGTCTGCCTGTTGACAGGGCTCCCGGACGAGCAAATTGCATCCGAGACCCCAACATCAACATCGCTTGTTGTCGGGCCGAGTGGACAGCCGGTGTCACTTACTCCTGATTTGATCGGCAAAAGGATCATCGTCACGGCCTCGGGCGAAGACATGAAGAAAATCGCGGAACTGGCAGAGAAACTCGACAGGAACGAAAAGGTCGAGAGGGAATACGAAGTAGTTCAATTAGGATATGCCGACACCGTGGAAGTGGCGATGCGCATCAAAGAGGCAATACAGCAGATGCCGGCCTCGGAATCGCAGCAGCGCGTTCTGATTCAACCATTGTCTCGGACGGGGCAAATCATAATTTTCGGCCGCAAAGATCTGCGTGAAATGGTTAAGAAGCTGATAGCCGAGATTGACATTCTGTCGGGTCTGTTCGAAACAAGGGTCTTTCAGTTGAAATACGCCGATGCCGACAAGGTCAAGGAGAATCTCGAAGGTCTTTATGAGCAGGAAGCCGGCTATTCCTCCAGTTCCGGCGGTTATAGCCGAAGGTCGCGCAACGTTGAGACATCGGAGACGGTCAGAATAATAGCGTACCCGACGATGCACCAGGTAACTGTAATCGCCTCGCCTGAGAACATGCGCAAGATTGCCGAGCAGATAGCCGAATGGGACGTTCCGCTCGATCTGGAACAAATCAAGCCGCGGATACTTACGCTTACTAATTCCGATCCCGTGCAAATGGCTGACTTGCTGAATACGCTTTTCAGCGACCAGTCCGGCAGCTCCGGGGACTTGATGGCTCATTTCTTCGATGACGATATGGAAGAGAAAGAGAAGATTGCCGGGCCCCTTCACGAGCAGTTGACCTTCGAAGCAGTGCCGGGAACAAAGAAAATGATCGTAATAAGTAATTTTCCCGAAGCATACGACGTTGTCGGAAAATTGATTCTCGAACTCGACAAACAGAAGATGGCAGCCAAGGATGTGAAGCAGGTCGTTACCAAGATATTTACGATTCGTTACAGAGATCCGGAGGAGCTTGTCCGGCTGTTGAGGAGAGCCCCGGCCCCTAAACCTGCTCCCGGACAAAGCAGAGTGCCGGCCGTGCTTGTCGCCGAATCGAGGTACAAGTGGATAATCGCCAAGGGTCCGGCCGAGGAAATCGAGTGGATTGGCAAACGGATAGAACAACTCGACCGCGAACCGGCTCGCGCCGCATTGCCGGCGGGCTGGAGTCTTGATTACGACGACGGCCGTCTGCCTGGCGGAGCAGAACGTTGGCGCGCTAATATGGCGAAGGATCTGGCATCGCTGAAGATTCGACTGAAGCCGTATGACCCGTTCAAGGCGAGTTTGAAAGGCGAGGAGTATGAATTCCGGATTCTCTCTCCGGCAGGCGAACAAATGGGAAACATCAGTATCAGGCCCGAGTCAGAATTCGACCTGCCAAGCTCGAAAGTATTTCAGCCGGGTAGGTACGTATTGAGGTATCGACGCCGGTGGGGACCTCCCGGGGACAACTTCAGAATGGAGTGCGGAGAGTATCCGATTGATTTGAGCAAGCCGGGAATGTATGAACTCACCTTCACACCCAAAATCGGCACGGCTGAGACTACCGGCACTCTTGGCGGCTGTTACGCGATAAACTTCCAAAGAATCGGCCACGGCCCCTGGGTTCGAGGCTTTGCATATCAAGACCCTCGGCTCGGCAAACAGTATCTCCTGGATGGCTTGCCGCCCGGCAAATATCTGCTCAGCGCCGTTACACAGCGCCAGTCGGACAATGTGTTTGTAAACCGAGCCGAAGTGACAATCGCCGCCGGCGAGAAGGTCACCGTCGACATGAAGAGTCCTTCCGAAGGTGGCTGTACTCTCCGTGGGGCTATTTTCGGCGATCGTCGAAACGGTACATGGTATGTCCTTATCCGCGAGCGTGGAAGCGGCCGGATCACAGAGACCTACGCCTATGAGGCCCAGACGATGGATTCACTCTATGTGGTCCGGGGGCGCAACATAACACAGGAAACTGCCAATCGAGCGCAGTACCAAATTGAAGGTGTCGCTCCGGGCCCCTACACGATCACAGTCATACAGCACCCACCCGTGCGCGGAGCCCTGCGCCAGCAGTCAAAACGGTTAACTCTCCGTCCCGCAGAGAACGTGCTGGATTTCGACTTGTGGAATGTCTCGCAGCACGAAGACAGCCCCGGTGCAAAAGATATTCGATCGGCGGTTACTCCAGGATCCGGGCCACAGACAGATAAGGAAATCGAATCGGTCCGGCGGCGGGTCATTAGCTTTCCCGAAGGTGGGTCGATGGGAAAGCTGTTTGTCAGGGATGCCGGCTCTGACAGTTGGTATGAAGGTTGGCAGCAGTTGGGCGAGGCTGAAGGTGACATCTCCGTCGCCGCCGGCAAAGAAGTGAAGCTAGAGATCGGTCCGCAGGCAACCGGCGACGTTTCACCGCTGGCCGGGCTGAGGGCCGATGACCTGCAGATGCTCTGCTTCGGATGGAGGCCGGTGCGCGCTGGCTCGCTCGAACCCATAGGCAATTTGACCGGCCTGAAGGCGCTGAACATCCAGAGAGCGACGTTCGACAGCGAGGATTTCAAACATCTGACCGGTCTGACCCAGCTCGAGGTTCTGCGGTGCGGCGACCACAAACTCACCGATGATAGCATGAGATATGTCGGACAATTGACTTCGCTGCGATCTCTGGCCCTTTGGGGGACGGCAATCAGCGATGAGGGCTTGAAACATTTGCAGGACCTTAGCAACCTGACCTTCCTCGCTCTGAACAGGTGTGAAATCACGGACCACGGCCTGGGCTATTTGAAGAACATGACCGCTCTCGAGGGGCTGCAAATTTACCAGACGAAGATTACGGACAACGGCCTTGCAGAGTTGCAGGGACTCAGTCGGCTCAAGCATATCAAGCTCGGTTACAACGGGATCACCGACAAGGGTCTCATATATATCGAGAAACTCGCGTCACTCGAAAACATCTGGCTCGATTCGAATCCCATCACGGATAAAGGATTATCCTACTTGGCAGGCATGAAGAACCTCAAACAACTCTACATCCCTCGTACAAAAGTCACCGATGCGGGGCTCGTGCACCTCAAGGGCATGAAAGACTTCGACCATCTGCTCATCAACGGCATCGGAGATGAGGGAATCCGGCATCTAAGCGAGCTGCCCGCTCTGGAGCTTCTCCAGATTCAGGATGCACAAATCACCAAAGCAAGCATCCCGAATTTCAAGCGGATGAACTCATTAAGCAAAGTGCTTCTCTCCGGCGACAAGGTGAACGACGACTTGCTGGATGCACTGCGAGCAGCCCTTGCGACCTGCAAGATCTGGGACCCGCAACGAAGCCGGGATTATCCGATGCCCGAATGGAGAAAGCGGTTCGAAGCAGTGTACCGCCTGGAGGACGATCAGGTTCTAAACCGCATCGCGCCGCCGTTCATCCCCGAGCGCAGGGACTACTACCTCAACGAAGAGAAGTTCCAGGCTCGACACATCTCGCGAAGTCCCGAACGCTTTACTTTTGAGTGGACCGGCAAGCTCAAGAAATGGGGCATGGGCTTTGGCACCGGAAGCCATCCGCTCGGCCGCGTGCTGGGAAACGACCTCATTGTCGAGCGCGACCGATTCGAGGGACCAGAAGAACTGATGCGGATAGAGGTTCCCGGCGATTGGATAGTCCGCGAAGGAGTATCGGTAGGCGAGAAGTTGAAGGCGCTGGAGAAGATCCTCGCCGATGAGCTCGGCAGAAGTATTCGGTTCGTCAAGCGTACGGTTGAACGCCAGGCCATTGTCGCAACGGGGCGCTTCAAGTTCCGCCCTCTCCCTACGGCGAAAGATAGCAAATGGATTCACGTGTTTGTGGGCGATTTCGACCCGGATGCTGGGGGCAGCGGCGGCACGGCCAGCTCGGTTGCCGACTTCCTCGGAGCATTTGGCGACGACCTCGACATCGCGATGATCGACCAGACCGAATCATCCGGGCAAATCCAGATCCCCTACAGAAATCACCTCAATCGCCTCTCCTCTTCGTTGGGCCGCATGGCCGATCAGACCGAGAAGACAGAAAAGCTGGCCATAGTTCTGGATAATGTCTCTCTCCAGACAAATCTGCAATTCAAGGTCACGCGCAGGCCCGTTGAAGTGTGGCATGTTAGCGAGGCGGATGATGCCAAGTGAGAACAGCAGGATCTCTCGACGGGACGAGCAATTTCCACAACAACTGAAACGCGCTTTATGGCTGAAGAACAGACGTTGACTGAACTGGTTAGACAGGCCCAACAAGGCCGTCAAGACAGTATGGGCAAATTGGCCCGAGAGGCTGAGGAGAATGTGCGCGCTTATATATATCGGCTTACCCTGGATCACGATCTGACCCAGGAGCTTTCTCAGGAGGTGCTTCTTCAAATGGTCAAGTCTCTCAGCCGTCTCAGGAAAGCGGAGAGTTTCCGGCCCTGGTTGTATCAGATTGCGCAGAACAAGATACGGCAACATTACAGGAGCAGATGTAAAGAGACCTCAGTTTTCGAATCGGGTGTCTATAGGGATTCTCTTTCGCACTGCAGCCATCATCAGGCCGACGGACTGCGCCGATTGATCCAAAAGGAATTGTCGAAGAAGCTGATGGCCACCATGAGGCAGATAAAGGATGACCAACGCGCGGTGCTGTCCCTGCGTTGCTTCGAGCAGTTATCTTATTCGGATATTGGCACGGCCATGCATTGCAGTGAGGGCTCAGCTCGCGTTATGTTCTGCCGCGCCAAGCAGGCTCTCAAGGCTGGATTCTCTGAATAACTACTCTGACAATCCTCCCTCGCAGGCAGACAAAATCTCCGACCTTTTGTGCTCATCCGAGATTCTTGAAAAAAAGTATTTTTTTGATTGATCCTACTGTGATTACAGTATATACTGTAGGCATAGTACTATTCGATCAGTTAGGAGACAAGAACAATGGAAACGGTCAAGCCATCGGATTTGGAGATGCAGATATTGTCGGTTCTCTGGGACAGGGGTGCTTCGACCGCCCGGGAAGTGCTGGAGGCCATGCCGGACGGCAAGCGGCGCGCCTATACGTCGATTCTTTCGGTTATGCAGGTTATGGAAAAGAAGGGCCTGCTCAAGCATAGCAATCGCGGCGTTGCGCACGTCTACAGCCCGGCGGTGAGCAAGAAGAAGATCATCCGGCCCTTTATGCACAAGGTCGTTAACGAGGTCTTCGGCGGCAGACCTTCGGCGATGATGCAGGCCCTTCTGGCCGAGACGCCTGTCAGTGACGACGAGATGGCCCGGATACATGAACTGCTCGAACAGGCCAAAACTCCCAGACCGGCCAGGGCCAGGAAAGGGGGCACAAAATGAATCATCTGATCGCACTGCTCGACAGCGACCTCTGCGCCAACCTGGTCACGGCCCTGCTGCACAGTCTGTGGCAGGCGGTGACGATCGCGGCTCTGCTGTTGTTGTTCCTGAGGAGCAAGGCCGCAAAGGACTCCAACGTACGATACACGGCGGCTTTTACCGCCCTGACGGCTATCCTGCTCTGCGGCCTATTCACGTGGGCCGTCCTGGAATACGAACCTCTGCCGCGAGGGCAAGCACCCTCGGTCGCCTCTTCGGCCGAAGAAACCGTCTTGACAACGGCTCCGGTCGAAACCGGCGCCGAGCGTGGTCTTGTCAGGCTGGAGACATCTGAGTTTGAAGACTTTTCGGAAGATTCTGCCCGCTCCAGTTGGCGGACCTGGGCGATTTGTGTCTGGCTGATCGGCGTTTCTATCATGCTGTTGCGAGCCGTTTACACTGCGGCCGGCGGCGCCAGGCTGCGACGGCGATGCACACCTCTGGAAGATGAACATATAGTGGCTCTCGTCGAGCAGTTACGCAAGAGTATCGGAATCGCCCGGCGGGTTCGCGTTGCCGTCTCGCAGCATATCTCCGTCCCCGGCGTGGTCGGCTGCATCTGGCCCACCCTGCTTCTGCCCGTCTCGATGATAAGTGGCGTTGCGACCGATGACCTGCGCGCCATTCTCGCACATGAGCTGGCGCACGTGCGGAGATACGATTACCTCGTGAACTTCTGCCAGATGCTTATCGAGGCGATTTTCTTTTTCAATCCCGCCGTGTGGTGGATCAGCAAACAGACAAGATTCGAGCGCGAAGCTTGCTGCGACAAGGCAGGCGTCGCCGCAACTGGCCAGAGAATAAGATACGCCGAGGTGCTCGCCGATTGGACGCAAAGGCTGAGAAGCACGAACGCAGATATCGCCGTGCCGGCAATGGGCTTCGGCAAAGCGGACGACAGCGGCGGCATGCTCGAGCGCGTGCGCCGGATCGTAATCGCCGGGCATCGCCCCAGATTGACGGTCTCATGGTATATCGCAGCGATAACGTTGCTCGTGTCATTAGCCATTATAGTCGGTCTCTGGCACGGAACGACCATGACCGTCGCGTTGGCGGGCAAGCTTCTCACCCCCCAGCAGCGCATCGACAAAATAACGGAGATTTCGAAAGAATACGGATACGAGGACAGAGAGTACGGCCCCAAAGACGAGATTCGAGTTTCAGGCGTAGTGCGAACGTATGATGGACGCCCTCTGCCCGAGGATACGCGCATCACGTTGATGAGCGACAGGCCGAGCTACGGTACAAGCATGGGCATAAGCATGTCCAAGAGTGGTCATTTCACTAGAGATGGCAGCTTGAATTCCAGGATTGAGTACGGCCGCGTTTCCGCTTTGGTGCGGAGCAAAAGCTATGCGCCGGCCTTTGCCGGGCCGTTCGAGGCTGAGCCGGGGGGCAGCATTGAAGGCATCGAACTGGTGCTCCGGCAGGGCTTCGCAGGCCGGATAAAGGTGATAGACGAAGCTGGACAGCCAATCCCCGGCGCGAAGATCGTCGGCGGCTATGTCTATCGTAGAGGCGGCTACCACCACACGATCAAATTGACAACCGATTTGGATGGAGTGGCAACCATTAAACATGCAATCGCCCGCGAGCTGGGTCTGCAAATTGAAGCCGACGGTTTTGAGTTTGAGAGGATCCAGGGTGTCGTGCCGGACCCGAACAAAGCCATTGCGATGAGGATGAGGGCCACGCCGCTCACTACAGGGATCGTAGTGTCGAAGGCCAATGGCGAGCCAATCGAAGGTGCCGAGGTCCGGGTGATGATGTCCAGAGGAGGCCACCATTCCTATGGTGACGGTATCCACGGCGAGCCTGAGGCAGTCACCGACGGTATGGGATGCTTCAAATTAGGCAGACTTCGCAGCGATCAAGAGTATTTGTTGCTTGTGAGGGCCAAGGGTCGTGGTCGTCAATATCTCAGTAACTTCAAAGTCGGCGACAACAGTCTCAAGGTCGCACTGGGTCCGAGAGAGATCATTCGAGGCAGGGTCATCGGTGAACTTGACAGGCTCAACAAGAACCGCAACGGACTGCCGGCAGTATCGTACGGGCAACACTATCATCTTGGTGACGAAAGCCATTCTACTTCTCAAGAAGAATCAGCGATGACCATCAGAGATGGAGTGGGCTATTTTGAAATTGAAGATTGTTGGGGTCAGAGAGTGAGTATCTGGGCCGGTGGTGAGCAAGTATCTGTCGACGTCGAGGAGGATCCGCTGGACGACGTGGTCATTGAGTTGAGACCCATACGTGAGGAGATGCGCCACGTCATTCTCCAATTCCAGACGCCTCAAGGCTCTCCGCTCGTGCAGGGTGGTGTTCGGATCAACCACTCGCGACCGGGTGACTCGGGCATGAAGCCCGGATGGTTGGAGATAAAAGACGGCCGAGCACACTGCGAGATCCCAACGCCTGGCCGCTTCATATACAACATAGACTACAACCGGGGGAAGCGACCCGTCGGCTATTGGTTCGAAAGGAGCAAAGAGATGGACATCCCCGCCGGGGACGGTCCCTTCGTAATTGACGTCCCGGTCCATCCTGCCGGCGGCATCTACGGGCAGATCCTGCGGACCGACGGCAGCCCGGCGGAAAACGCCAGCATATCGCTGATCGTTGCGAAGAGGCCTGAGATGGTGGAGCCTCTTCATGACTTGGCCGACGCACCCCAGAGCAAAGGCCTCGACAAAAGCAGATTCAACGCTTCCCCGCTGCCGCTGGAAGGAGAGTACACGATTGTGGCAAGAGAAGGAAACTTCCTCGTCGCAACCGAACCTATTCCACTCAACAAGACCAATCCGATCCGGGAGCAGAACATCCGGTTCGGCAAAGGCGTCACGCTTGGCGGGCGCCTGTTGGATATCGACGGCAGACCCGCGACGAACACGGTTAGGTTGGATGTGTCGGTCAATCGCGGCACCACTTCCTGGGGCACGAACTGCGCGAGAATCAGGCCCGATGTCAACGGCAGGTTCTCGTTCGAGAATGTCAATCCCGATTTTGCAGACACATATTTTATAAAGGCAATCGTCGGACGGGGATACCGTCCCGTCCGCAAAGAGGTCGAGGACCTGGACAAACCCATTACGATTCAACTTAAAAAGGGACTGCACGCCACAGGCGTCGTTATAGATGAGGCCACCGGCTGGCCGGTGCCAGGGGTCAAGGTCACAGCATATTCCATAGACAAGATAGACGGCAAGGTCAGGTCCGAGCATTTGGATGCAGAAAGTCTGACAAACAACAAAGGCGAGTTTGTGTTCAGCAATATGGCCGACCGTTCATATGAACTGACATTCTCAGACGTCAGACGCAGTAAGTCATATCAATTAACCGGCGGCCAGAAAGAGCCTGTTACAATTCGTGTGACAATCGCCGAATGGAGCGACCTTAAGCCTCGTAGGCCTGTAGCCGAGAGCAATTAGGTTACGGGACAGAGGGACAACTGAAAGGGCGAGGGACGAGGGACGAAAGACAACACATCCGCCATCCATCCTCCGTCGTCCCTCTTTCACGCCTCCACACCTATCCTCTTTCACAGCAAACACTTAAGCCAATACACCGACAGCCCTTTCGAGAGGCAAAGGGGGGTTTTTTGAACTCTACGAATTTTTTCGTTGATTTCTACGAAAGTATTCGTATAATGTGCCGATATGAGATCATAAGACGAATCATAGGAGACTTAGAATATGGCACGAGGCAAGACACCACGACCGACCGACAGAGAGCTGACAATCCTGCGCATTCTGTGGGACAACGGCCCCTGCACGGTTCGGCAAGTCAACGAAGCGATGAACGCCGACGGCAGCACGGGGTACACCACGACTCTCAAACTGATGCAGATAATGACCGACAAGAGCCTGTTGCGCCGGGACGACTCTCAGTTCAAGCACATTTTCAAGCCGGCGCTGACGGAGGCAAAAGCCCAAAAGCAATTGGTCGGGGACATGCTCGAAAGAGCGTTCTGCGGCTCAGCGGAGAAACTGGTGATGCGAGCACTGTCGGCAAAGAAGATCTCCGCAACCGAGCTGGCGAGTATAAGAAGAATGCTTGATGAATTCGAGGGAGAATAATCATGATGGCCTTGGAAAGCATTCTTTCGCAAGAAATTATCCAAAGACTCGGCTGGACGCTGCTGCACCTTGTCTGGCAGGCGGCGGCGATTGCTTTACTGCTGGCCATCCTGCTATCGGCATTGCGAAAAGCCTCTGCCAATCTGCGTTACACAATTGCCTGTCTGGCTTTGGGGCTGATCGTCCTGCTTCCGGCGGTGACAATGCAGTTGGTCGGCGTTTCGGTAGCGCAGCCGCCGGCGGCAGTGTCGGAACCGGCGCCGGCGCCCGTTGCCTTGCCAGCAGAGCCAATCAGAGAAATGCCGATAGCCGAAATGCCGGTTGTCGAGAAACGCGCAAAGGTTGAAAGGGTCGCCACGGTCACTATGGTTCCCTGGAGACAACGCGCCGGCGAACACCTCGAATCAGCCCTACCCTACGTAGTCTCAGGCTGGCTCCTCGGCGTATTCGCCCTTTCTCTCTGGAACTTGGGCGGCTGGACCCAACTGCAAAGGTTGCGAAGAAGGATGGTCAAGCCGGTGGATGCGTCGCGGCTGGCAAAACTGGACGAGCTGGCGGAAAGACTTGGGATCAAGCGAGCGGTTCAACTGACCGAATCGGCCCTGGTGCAGATACCGACCGTCGTCGGCTGGCTGCACCCTGTAATACTGCTGCCGGCAAGCGCCCTGACGGGCCTTGGCGCCGAGCAACTGGAGGCGATCCTGGCTCACGAACTGGCGCACATCCGGAGACATGATTATCTCATCAACATGCTACAAACAATCGTCGAGACGCTCGGCTTCTATCACCCGGCCGTGTGGTGGGTCTCGCACAGAATTCGCGCCGAGCGAGAGAACTGTTGTGATGATCTGGCCGTTGGCATATCAGGCGATCGGGTCGGCTACGCCAGAGCCCTGGCCTCGATGGAAGAAATCCGAGCCGGCCGGAGCGAATTGGCCATGGCAGCAAGCGGCGGCAATTTGCTCAGGCGAATAGGCCGTCTTCTCGGCAAAGACTCATCCCAAAGAACCTTTAGCTGGATTCCTGCTGTCATCGTGATTTCATTACTTGTTGCCTTGATTATCTCTACAACGCTTGCCTTAACTACAAATGAAAAATATCCTACCGCGGAATTAATTACAAACAAATCTGTAAATGGACAACCTGAAAATGAGCCGTTACACGCAGAAAAGAATAATTCAAGCATAACAGTTCTAATCGAAACACAAATCATACATGTTAACAACGAGTTCTTGGAACAAGTCGGACTGGATGCTAGTTCGCTGAAAAATCCCAATTCATGGACGCAGTATCGAGTTGATGATTCAAGCAATCCCTCTATGTTTGTCATAGATTCTCATAAAAAAGAGATGCTCCTAAAAACCGTAGCTGAAAGTGAAGATTCTTCATCAATATCACATATTTTCCTGATGGCTATGTGCGGTCAGGAAGCGATGATTAAGAATAGCAGCGGCTATGATTTTAAGTCGCATGAATTAGCCAGGTCGATCAAAATAGAACCTGAATTATCACAAGACGGCCAAAGTACATATCTTGATTTTGAATTAATGACACGCCAGTTTGAGAGTTTGAAATTGTTTTCTGATGTATATATCAATAAGAAAGTTGACCAGGATGATGTATCT